>JALVEF010000189.1 GCA_027031185.1 Saprospiraceae bacterium | reverse complement strand
GGTGTGGACGTCGTGGATGGCCAGGCCAATATTCGGGGAGGGTCGGGTTATTCGTATGGTGCGGGCAGTCGCGTGCTCCTGCTCCTGGACGGCATGCCCATCATGCAGACCGACGCCGCCTTCCCCAACTGGAAAGATATGCCTGTGGAGAATATCGGCCAGGTCGAAATACTAAAAGGGGCCGCTTCCACACTATACGGCTCGTCCGCCATGAACGGCATCGTGAATATCCGCACTGCCGTGCCGACCAATGATCCGTATATCCACGTTAGCACATATTACCGCCGTTTTCTCAAACCGAAGAACAAAGACGCCGCATGGTGGAACCGGGCGCCCTTCGGTGCCGGGGGCAGCCTGGTGTACCGCCAACGCATTCGCAAATGGGGCATCACCCTCGGCGGAGCGTACCACAACGAAACCTCATACATCAAAGACGTTTATACCAAATACGGCAGGGCCTTTGGAGGCGTGCGCTATGCCTTCTCCCAACGCCTGGAAGCCGGCATCCACGCCTATTTCAACCCCGGAAACACCGCCACCTCGTTTTATTGGCAAGATGACACGACCGGCATCTTTCTACCCGGCCCCAACAGCCTGTCCAAATCTCACCGGCTCCGCTACAATATAGACCCGTATGTCAAATGGCACGATCGCCACGACAACTTCCACAAGTGGCAAGGGCGCTACTTTTCCGCCGACAACCAAAACAGCAACAACCAATCGGTCCGCTCCGATATGCGCTACGGCGAATACCAATTCCTGCACCGCTTCCGGGACATCCATTTAACCCTGACCGCCGGCGCTTCGGCCATGTTTTCCCACGTCTCTGCCGAATTGTACGGAGATACGACCTACCGGGCGTCCAATTTGGCCGGCTATATTCAGTTGGAAAAAACCTGGAAGCGTCTTACCCTGGCCGGGGGCATTCGCTATGAAGCCAACCGGCAGAACAGTCCCGAGCTCATCCCCGTCCGCGTATTCGGTACCACTACGTATGACACCGTGCCCGGCGGTGTGACACAGGAGGCCAAACCGGTCTTCCGGGCCGGGCTGAATTATCGCGCCGGCCAAGCCACTTTTTTGCGCGCCTCTTACGGCCAGGCCTATCGCTATCCCACCATCGCCGAAAAATTTATCTCCGCTGAGTTTGGTGGCGGTGTGCCCATCCTGCCCAATGTCCATCTGCACGCCGAGACCGGCTATTCTGTCGAAGTCGGCGTCAAGCAGGGCTTGCGCTTTGGCCACTTGAAGGCCTTTGCCGACGTCGCCTTTTTTCTGATGCGTTACAAGGACATGATGGAGTTTAGTTTTGGCGGGCTGGATGGTAGCACGTTTGGTTTCGCTTCAATCAATATCGGCCATACGCGCATAAAAGGAGTAGATTTCGCCGTGGCCGGCGAATGGAGCGCCCATCCCTGGCGCCATCGCTTTATGCTCGGATATCTGCATTTGGATCCCCGGTATGTGGATTTTTCGGAGCGGATACGCAACAGTTCGAGCAGTGAGGAGAATATTCTGAAATACCGTTTTCGCCACAGTTTTAAAGCCGACTGGGAAACGCGCTTCAATAATTATTCTTTCGGTCTGTCGGTCCTGCATTCGGGCGAAGTCAAAGCGGTGGATTTCTTGTTGGAAGATTTTATTGAAGGAGCCAGGCGGTTTCGCGAACAGCACAAAGGCTTTACCCGTTTGGATATGCGGGCGGGCGTACAAATCACAGAGGTGTGGCGCCTTTCACTCGCCGGGGAGAATATACTCAATGCGCTCTATTCCGTGCGTGTGGGCAAGGCCGAACCGCCGCGAAACATTAGTATCAGATTGGATTATACACTCGGAAAACACAATGCCGAATAGCCGCTCAGACACACTTGAAACACTCTGCCGGGACGAATACGATTTGCTCATCATCGGGGGCGGCATCACAGGCGCGGGTAGCGCGCTGGATGCCGCAGCCCGCGGGATGCGCGTCGCGCTGGTCGAAAAAGGTGATTTTGCTTCCGGTACCAGCAGCCGCTCCACCAAGCTGATCCATGGTGGTCTCCGGTATCTAAAGCAATTTGAAATCGGCCTGGTGCGCGAAGTAGGGCGGGAGCGGGCCATCATCCACCGCCTGGCGCCGCATTTGGTCATCCCCGAAAAGATGCTCCTGCCCCTGATCGAAGGTGGTACTTTCGGGCGATGGGCCACCTCCATCGGTCTGTTTACCTACGATTTGTTGGCAGGTGTGACCGGAGATGACCGCTACAAGATGCTCAACAAGGAAGAAGCACTCCAACAAGAACCCTTGCTGCCGGCTGACAAGCTTCTGGGCGCCGGCTATTATTCGGAGTATCGCACCGATGATGCCCGTCTGACTATTGAAGTGATGAAAACCGCCGCCCGTCACGGCGCACAGGTCATCAATTACGTGCAGGCCGAAGACTTGCTTTACAAGGATGGGCGAGTGGCCGGGGCTCATTGTCGGGATGTTCTCACTGATACGACCTACACGATCCGCGCCAAAATGGTCGTCAATGCCACCGGCCCGTGGAGTGACGAGCTGCGCCGCGCGGATGGTTCACTCGGCGACAAGCACATATTTCAGACCAAGGGCGTGCATATCGTCGTGCATCGCCACGATTTTCCCGTGCGCCAGGCGATCTATTTTGATGTGCCGGACGGGCGGATGGTGTTTGCCATTCCGAGACTCAACTATGTCTATGTCGGCACTACGGATACGCCGTATCATGGCGACCTGGACCATATCCCGGCAGAACCGCAAGACATTCAATACCTGCTGGACGCCGTCAATCAGATGTTCCCGGATATTCTGCTTCCTAAGGAAAAGGTCCTCGCCACTTGGGCCGGCGTGCGCCCGCTCATCTACGAGGCCGGCAAGTCTGCTTCCGAGATTTCCCGCAAGGATGAAATCTTTGAGTCGGAGAGCGGCTTGCTCACCATTGCCGGGGGCAAGCTGACCGGCTATCGCGCGATGGCAGAAAAGATTATTGACCGGGTAGCCAAGCGGTTGCGCCGGCACTTTAATTTGCACTTTGGGGATTGTCGCACCAAAGAAATTCCCCTGACGCCGCGCCCGTTTCGGTCAGTGGGGGACGTGCAGGCCTTCCAAGCACGTATTACCGGATTTTTGCAGGACCAAAAGCACGTGTCCCAGCCCGAACTCGTGGCGGCCTACCTCGTCCAAAACTATGGCCGGCAAACGGAGGATATTCTGCAAAAATGGGCCACGCGGGACGGCAAAGACCTGGAAACGGCCGAACATGACTTTTGCGCCGAAAACGAGTGGGTCATCAGGCGCGAAGACTTTGACCGGCGGACGGGTAGGGCGCTTTTTCCCCCACCGGGATAGATAAAAAACGGTATAGCGGTTTAATGGTATAGCGGTTTAACGGTATAGCGGCCCCGCACTTACTTGCTTTGCCAGATTCTAGCTTTGGTCCTTCCGCACAGGCTTTTTGTATGATGAAGGCCATTTACTCCGCACTAAGGGCAAGTAAGTGCGGGACGGTTTATCGGTTCTTCGATTCTTCACTTCTTCGATTTCTCAATTGATCAACAATCCAGACAGAAGAAAACTTGATTTGTAAGCTCCGTAGGAGCTGAACCTTTGTAATATTGGCTGCTCCCGAATAATTTAGCTCCGTCAGGAGCGACACGATTCATTCCAATCAGCGGTTAGAAGGAATATTTTGCCGGC
>JALVEF010000188.1 GCA_027031185.1 Saprospiraceae bacterium | reverse complement strand
GGTAAGGCGCTTACTATGTACCTTTGGGGCTGTGTCCGGTACACGGCCCCTTTTTTGGTAACTGTTTAGGTACCCGCTGTTTTTGTGCTAAAATGCCATTTTTGCCCCTGTTTTTGCAAAAATTTTCTCACGTAGCGCTGCTACGCATCGAAAATTTTCGCTTCAACAGGAACAAAAATGCCTATTTTATCCCTAAAAACAGGAGCACCTAAACAGTTACCTTTTTTGTAAGATTATACGCCCTCGCGGGCGTATGCGGTCTTGCCCATTCCCTACCGCGCACCAACGGCACAAATCACCGTCGGTCACTTTTCTCCCGCACCCGGCATCTATATCCGGATTTGCACCGCGACTATCTCACCAATTTTGAGACCGGCGCGCTTCCGGACGTCGGCTTTCAAAGGCAGCAGATATGTATCCCGTTTCTTGTCAAACCAAATGGCGGTCTGCCATTCCACTTCGCGGACGACAGCGGATACCTTCATCCGCCCCCAGCCTTCTTCCTGCCACTTAAAATGCGCGCGTATCTCACGCGAGATCTCCGTGGGCAGCGACACAAAACACCAGCCGCCCTTGCCGGGATGTTTCCATATCCGGGTGGTAAAGTTGTATTGAATCATAACGGTAAAACCTGTAAAATTTTGGAAAGCTTATAGGTTTGATTCTATATCTTCCAAATAGATTTTGCATATCTGGCTAATTTGGCCTGGTAGTCATTCAGGTTGGAGATATTCCATTCGTCATAGTTTAACTCATCCTTTGCAAGGCGAAACTGGCTGGTGGCGTACACTTTCCTTTTTTCGTCAAACGACTTACCGGCCAGGCGCCTGTTCTTTTTTGCTTCAAGGAGCGTATAGTTGCCCAAGCGGTGTTTGTATTTATCAGCTTCATTAGAAAATTGACGATCCCAATTCTCATCGAAGCTCTCCGGCAGGATATGCTCAATCGTAATAGTAGCGTCATCATAGCTGTAGTCTCTGGATGACAAGTGATTTTCAATTTTAATCAAGATATATTTCACGATTCTCTTCCCCTTGCCGGATGTGGTGATTTCCTTATTCTTGAACGACCCCACGAATGTCTCGTCATCCACATACACGACTCGGAGCATATCCTTTACCTCAGCGAAGCCGGTAACTTCACCATTGTACATCCCTTTTGAAATTTTGTTATACACCTTCTCCAATTCATTGGGATTCTTTTTCCCAATCACATTATAGCGGAATGATATACTCACAAGGATTTTAAGCAACTTGACCAGCCACTCTTTTTTCAAATCATTGACGGCAAATATCAGCGGAATCGGCTGTGTCACCCCAAAAAGCTTGAGCTCGGACAGACAGCGGCGTATTTCCTGCTGATGAGGATACTCTGACCAATATTCATCCTCCGGATTCAGGATGGCCGCATACAAATACGCTGTCTTTTTCAACTCATCAATCAACTCGAGCGCACCGCGGGCATCTCTAACCTGTCGTTTGATCTCCTTAAAAAGCCGTTCTTTTCGTACGATATCCTGTCTGGAATTGAGATAAAAGCGCAAAAAAACCGGAAACCTTCTCGACCCGACCGTATCAATTATACCCTGCCAGTTCTCTTTCAATATCTTAAACTCACTGCCGGATTTACCCAATCTGGCGACAATTGCAAAAAGATAATTTTTCAGCAAATCCGTAGTCGTCAACTCTACGCCCCTTGCATTCAAAGTTTCAAATACCGTATAGGCGCTCACATCGTCATCAACGGTGATCTGAATAAACACCAACCCGTCCAGCACTTTTTCCAGAAACCCACCGAGTTTTTCACCGGAGATCGTGCCAAAATATTCGTCAATTTTTTTGTAAAAATACCCGTATGCATTATAAAGTAGCTTCTCACTGTCCCGCAACTTAGCATAGCTTTCCGGCTCCTTAAACTCCAACAATCGCGATTGATAAAAGCTATTGTTGTTTTCGTTTAGCGTCAATTTACTTTTTCTGTACAAATCCGACAAAGACTTCTCACCGGTATAAGTATCCAATATCTTCTCCAAGCGCTCTTTATTAGCTTCCACATCACGACCACCTTCTACCAAATCCTTTATATGCTTTGCTATTGCCAAAATAAACAATGACAACGTCGTAATCCGCTGCTGCCCGTCCACCACTATAAAAGTCTTCTTGTCTTGCGTATTTTGCAGAACTATTGCTCCCATATAGTGCTGCGGATCCTCATCTTCATAGACCGCGATTATATCCTGCCATAGATCCTCCCAATTCTCCTCTGTCCAGGAAAAATCCCGTTGAAACTCCGGAATCCTATATTTTTTCGCATTGCCAAGAAGCTCTTGAAAACTCGCCGTCTTCGTATCAAATATATTTCTCATACCGCTACCTTTTCTGCACAAAACAAAGGTAGGCAATTTTCCACATCCACGGATAGGCCCATAGTCCGTATGAGCCTTCTCTAACAAAACAGGGGCATGGCCTCACAGTTTTTTTGCTCCTTCCATGTATTCATTGACCTGAAAAACTGCGCGCAATATCATCATCCCTGCAAACATCGCCATACACGATAAACCAAATACAATACATAACCATCTCATAACCAGACACATATCCGTTTATAAACGTTTATATCCGTTTATATCCGTTTACAAACGGATAATTTGCTTAGCGTCGCTCATCTTTGCGCCGACGGTCGTCTCCCGCGCAAGGCATCGCCTGGCACAGGCCGTACCGGACCATTCGAAAAGACAAGAACACAAACACGAAATCACACAATGACTCACTCACCTAAACAGTTACCCCAAACACACCAACCACCGACTATGACCTACACGCCGCCGCCCCAATCCATCAAGACCTGGGCCGTCAGGGACCGCCCCCGTGAAAAGATGGTTGCCAACGGTCAACAAGCCCTATCCGACGCCGAACTCATCGCCATCCTGATCGGCTCCGGCACCCGGCGCAAAAGCGCCGTCGATCTGGCCCGTGAGATCCTGAACTACGTGGACAATTCGCTCTCACACCTCGGCAGACTCAATATCGAAGACCTCTGCCGCTTCTCCGGCATCGGCAAAGCCAAAGCCGTCACCATCGCTGCCGCTCTCGAAATCGGCCGACGTCGCATGATCGAAGCCACACCACAAAAACCCAAAATTCGCTCTGCCGGCGATGCCTTCAAGGCCATCAGATACCACTTCCAAAATCTCAACCACGAAGAGTTCTTCGTCTTCTTGCTCAATCGCGCCAACCGCATCACAAACTTCAAGCGCATCTCCATGGGCGGCACTTCGGGCACCTTTGTGGATCCCAAGTTGATATTTAAATACGCCATCACACACTACGCATCCGGCATCATCGTCGCCCACAACCACCCCTCCGGCCAACTCAAACCTTCCGACAGCGACATCCGCATCACCGACCGCATCGCCGCCACCGGCAAAGTACTCGAAATACCACTGCTCGATCACCTCATCATCACCGACGAAAACTACTATAGCTTCAATGACAACGGTCTGCTCAAATCGAAGTGAATTGTACAGCATCTATCGGCAACTCCCACTCCGCCATTGCATTAAACAGGCGGATCTTCTCAAACGAGGCCAAATCGGAGACCCGGATATCCGCCGGCACCAACTCATCCGATGCCAACAATCGCATCCGGGTCGTCCCCTCCATCAGCGGCTGCGCCGGCGTCAACCAGCGGCGGCCGTCCCAAAACG
>JALVEF010000187.1 GCA_027031185.1 Saprospiraceae bacterium | reverse complement strand
AAGCGCTGGGCGGCCATTTGGCCAGTATCGGCAGTCAGGATGAAAATGACTTTCTGCAATCCAAGCTGTCGGATATTGCCTTCATCGGCCTGTCCGATGAGCATACGGAGGGGACACTGACCTGGGTGGATGGTACGCCGCTGGACTTTACCAAGTACAGTACCTGTAGCTGGTGCCCCGTCAATACGGACGCCAATGACTATGCGACCATATTCCCCTGGGACGGCAGCTGGAGTTTTGACGACCATTGGACCAAGCGCAAGTTTGTGGTGGAGTTGGATTGCACGGGACCGCCGCCACCACCGGATTGCAATTTGAGTGTACAGGTGACGGATATCCAATGTACGGACAATGGCACGCCGGACAATGCCTCGGATGATAAGTTTGTCGTGACCTTTCAGATAAGCGGCAGCGATCACTGGCAATTGGATATGGCCGGTACCCAAGTATCAGGTAGTGGCACCGTCACCACGGTCGGCCCTATACCCATCCATTTGTTTGCGTCCAATGAAACACTCCCCGTGCAAGTAACCGACTTAAATCAGGCCGGCTGTACTGCACAGACCGATGTAGAAGTGCCCAACTCGTGCTCGTCCGGTGGCACGAGTGGCGATGTGGATTTAAGTTTGACTCTTACTGCTTCGCCGCCCAATCCCGGCCAATGGAGCAATGTGACGCTATATCTCACTATCGAAAATGCCGGCCCGTTGACAGCTACCAATATCGTTGTGGACTTTTTTGACCAATCTGACAACGTCAATTGGTCGCGCCTGGGATTTGTGAGTGCATCTGAGCCTTTGGGTACCCATCTCAATAACTGGAACGGCCAATGGTATATCCCAACTTTGGGACCGGGCCAGGGGCTGACTTTGGTGTACAACGCCTTTACAAAAGTCGCTACGACGATTCCCGTATTCGCGCAAGTGTCGGCTTGTGACCAACTGGATGGCGACTCGTCTCCGGACAACAATACTTCCCAGAATCCGGTCGAAGACGATGAAGCCGTCGTGTATATCAATGAGGCTCAGGGAATAGGCTATGCAATACCTGCTTTTGACTTGTGGTCCATTCAGGACGAGTCACTCTTTGTGTATCCCAGCCCGACGACCGGCCATCTCACTGTCGTATCTGCCAAGCCGTTGGATAAGAAGGTAGAAGTGGTATCCGCTTTGGGCCAGACGCTCCTGACGCGGAAGCCGTCTGCCGGCCAAACGTTCTTGCATCTGGATGTAGCGGACCTACCGAATGGCGTGTACTTTATCAAATGCGGTACGAAAATCGGCCGCTTTGTCAAGCGATAATCCCCCTGTGTTTAGGGTTTGCGACTGGTGTGGCAGTTAGAAAGAGCAAGTGCGTCAGCACTTGCTCTTCTAATTAGGATTAAGGCTTTATTCCGATTAGGGTTAAGGCTTCGGATTGTAATAGAATGCGTCCTGGCCGGTAAGTGACCCAAATGCCTCCTTCCGGCCGCCCACCGCAAAGGTGCCCCCGGAGATGGATCCGGCCAATGATCCAGGTTAGGCGCGCAGGTGATATAAGTCGCTTTGGGTGGTGAGCTTGTCCGGTGTGTTTAAACCTTGTCGAAGTACTTGAAGCTCATGCCCTTCTTTATCTTTTTAAGTGATTCGTAGATGAGCTTAGTGGTGTGAATGATATCTTCACGGTGCACCATCTCTACCGTGGTGTGCATATAGCGCAAGGGGAGAGAGATGAGTACGGCGGGTACGCCGCCGTTGGAATAGGCAAAGGCATCGGTATCCGTACCGGTGGACCGTGATGCCGCCTCGCGTTGGAAGGGGATCTTTTTCTGTTCGGCCGTTTTGATGACCAAGTCGCGCAGCAGGTTGTGTACGGCAGGCGCGTAGGTGATGGTCGGCCCCTTGCCAGCATAAATTGCGCCCTGCTCCACCGGAGTCATGAGCGGCGTAGAGGTGTCGTGCGTCACGTCAATGACGATGGCCACATCGGGCTGTATGGTTTCGGCCACCATTTGCGCGCCACGCAAGCCTACTTCTTCTTGGACGGCATTGACAATGTAGAGGGTGTAAGGTAGTTTTGTCTTATTGGCCTTGAGCATGCGCGCTACCTGGGCGATGCAAAAGCCTCCGATCCGGTTGTCCAGGGCACGGCCCACAAAGAAGTCATTGAGCTCGGTCAGTTCGTCGTCAAAAGTGACGACACAGCCGACATGAATGCCCATTTTTTGGACTTCTTCTTTGTCCTTTGCGCCGACATCCACAAAAATATTTTTCAGTTTGGCTTCAAAATCTTTGGTCTTGCCCGTGCGCACATGAATGGCGGGCCAGCCGAAGACGCCCTTGACTACGCCGTTTTTCGTGAATATATTCACCCGTTTGGCCGGGGCGATGACGGGGTCTGACCCTCCGTTTCGGATGACGTGGATAAATCCGTTTTCGCTGATGTGGTTGACATACCAGGAAATTTCGTCTGCATGCGCTTCGATGACGACTTTATAATCCTGTCCCGGATTGATGATACCAAACACGGTGCCGTAGTTGTCTATCCGCCACTCGTCCAAATAAGGGAGAATGTATTTGAGCCACAATTTTTGTCCGGAAGCCTCATAGCCCGTGGGAGAGAAGTTGTTCAGATAGTTGTATAAAAATTGCCGTGATGCCTTGTCAAGAATTTTCATATCTCCTTTTTGTCGATTTAGGGCGCAAATGTACCAATATTTCCCGTGTATTTACCTGTTTTTTCCCGTCAATTTGTGCACGCTTCCACTAACAACCATGCTTCCGGTACGTAGGAATTTTGCACCTTTGCGCCGGGCTGAATCCAATCCAAAAAGGCCTGTTGGTATGAAGACGGTTTATGTCAATGACATCCCCCTGCATTTTTGCCGGAAAGAGGACTTACCCAAAGGCGACAAGGCCGCCGGACAGGCGGTTTTTCCCGATTTGACGGGCGGCAAACTCATCCCGAATGTAGTGGATACAATGGAAAAGAGCCGGCGATACAGTGCCGTGTGGCTGACCGGTCCGGATCCTAAGGCACTTTTCCGCGCTTTTAAGAAGCGCTATCAACGCATCAAGGCTGCCGGCGGAGTAGTCTTCAATGATGCCGGTGAAATTCTGCTCATTTATCGCCGCGGCTATTACGACTTGCCCAAAGGCAAAATGGAGAAGGGCGAAAAGAAAAGAGCTTGTGCCCGGCGTGAAGTAGAAGAAGAGACCGGCGTCAGGGGCTTGACTGTCGGGGCGCGCATCGCCAAGACGCGGCACACCTACCGCACCGCGAAGGGGAAACGTATTTTGAAAACAACTTACTGGTACGCGATGACCGCACCCAAACAAAAACTCGTCCCCCAGGAGGAAGAAGACATCGAAAAAGCGCTGTGGGTGCGCCCGGAAGACCTTCCCGGATATTTCCCCGGAATGTACAACTCGATCCGCTACATCATAGAACGCGCCTTGGAGAGCTTACCACCGTCCGAAGATTGAGAATCTGTTTTTGGAGCCTTTGACCGGATAACCCAGGTCACTCAACAGCTTTTTGAAAAAGGCCTCGTCTTTGTCTCCCTGATAGCCGAATTGTACCTTGCCGGTCGGAATATCCACCAAAACGCCGGTAACGCCTTCCACGGCTTCCAGACCTTTGGTGATGTTGGCCACGCAGCCGCCGCACTTGACATTTTCGACCAGAAATTCCATGTCTTTTTGGAAAGTTTAAGTAACTGTTTAGGTG
>JALVEF010000186.1 GCA_027031185.1 Saprospiraceae bacterium | reverse complement strand
CTCAACGACAAAGTCACCGTCCTGGACCTGGCCGAGCTTATCGCCGGCAATCTTTCAAAATAACTCCTGACAATCCCACTTCTGTCCATTGGTGGAAGCCAAGGACAAGGCCGGGAAAAGGAAAGCCCCTTTTGCCGGCGCCCGCCGGCAAAAGGCCAATCGGTACTTCCAAATTTATTTTAGAAGCAAGTAAGTGCGGGACAAACTCAACACGCCCCGTCAGGGGCGTATTCAACGCGAAGCATTCAACCGCGTCAGCGGTTCAACGTCCCGCACTTACTTGCCCAAAGATGCGTGGCAAATAGCACTCATCTTGCAAAAAGCATAAGCGGAAGGACCAAGCCAAAATCCGGCAAAGCATGTAAGTGCGGGGCCGTTACACCGTTACACCGTTAAACCGCTATACCGTCATATCCTCCACATCGCACTGACCTCCAGACTCTTGACCCCGAAATCATCCGCTACCCGGCCCGCAAGCAGGTACAACCCCTTGCCGCGAAACGGATATTGCCGCAGCGACGGCGGAAAGTGGACCGTATCAAAAAACACGCCGTCCTCATCATACCAGGTGCCGAAACTCATCCGCTTGCCCGTCGCGGTGCGCAAGCGCTTTTCCGTCACAAAGTATCCAACTAGCATGATCCGGCGACCGGTGTAACGATCGAAATCCGACGCGCGCCTTCGGCGCGCAAACTTCACCTTCTCCTGAAAATCAACAGGATGCGATGCCAGACGATGCGCCAGCAGCCGGAAGGGCGACTCCAGCGTAAAGCCGAGCAGTTCCAACTCCGCCAGCGCCTGCTCATGGGCCGGTATATCCAGTGGCGGCAATGCCCATTCGCGATCGTTTGTCTCAAACAAAGTTGCCGTGCCAACGGACTGCCGGGGAGCCCACAGTGCGTTTTTGTGCCACAGTAATTCGTGTTTGGAGATACCCGTAAAGCGGAAGGCACCGATCCGGATCAGCAGTTCGAGTTGTGTGCGCGAGACGGGCACGCGGTTGACAAAGTCTGCCAGACTTTGGTAAGCTCCGTGACGCAGACGCTCCCGCACGATATAGCGCCCTACTTGCCGCTCCAGTCCGCGAATGTGCACAAAGCCCGTGTAGATGTCCTTGCCGTACAGTGTGGTCAGATACAAACTGTGATTGACGCACGGCGGATGGACGGTGGCGCCGGCGCGGCGCGCCTCGTGGAAGTAGTATTCCGTCTCGTAGAATCCGCCGAAGTTGTTGATGACCGCCACGATAAATTCCAACGGCCAGTGCGCCTTCAGATACAAACTTTGCATGGATTCCACCGCAAAGCTGGCCGAGTGCGCCTTGCTGAACGAATACCCGCTAAAGCTCTCGATCTGCCGCCACACCTCTTCGGCCAGCGCCTTCGGATAGCCGCGCGCGCGGCAGTTGGCAAAAAACTTGGTGCGCAGCCGATCCAGTGTCTCCCGTTTGTGCTTCTTGCCCGACATAATGCGCCGCAACACATCCGACTCATTCAGGTCCAGCCCGGCAAAATGATGCACTATCTTGATCACATCCTCCTGATAGACCATGATACCGTAGGTCTCTTTCAGATGCTTCTCAAACAGCGGATGCAAGTAGCGGAAGCCGTGCGGATGGTGATGTCGTTCAATATAGGCCTTCATCATCCCCGACCGTGCCACGCCCGGGCGGATAATCGAACTGGCAGCGACCAGTTGCCGGTACGTATCACACCGCAGTTTGCGCAGCAGGCCCCGCATCGCCGGGGACTCGATATAAAAACAACCCAATGCGTCGCCACGACGCATCAACTCCGCTACTTTCTTATCTCGCTTAATCGTCTTAACATCGTGAATATCAACCACTTTGCCGGCATTGATGCGAATGTATTCAATGGCGTTGCGAATATGGCCGAGTCCGCGCTGGCTGAGAATGTCAAACTTGTGCAAGCCGATGCGCTCGGCGGCATACATATCCAAATGCGCGACCGGAAAGCCCTTGGGCATCATCCGCAGCGCCGTCCACTCGGCGATCGGCCGTTCGGTGATCACCACGCCGCCGGCATGGATGGACAGATGACTCGGCATGGATTCTATCAGCCCGGCAAAGCGGTAGATGTGCCGCCCGAAGGCATGGTGCAAATCCGGCCGGTCCGGATAGTCCAGCAATACTTCTATCTCCTCCCCAGGCAGGCCGAAAGCCTTGCCCAACTCGCGCACTGCCGCCCGCCGCCGAAACGTCGCATACGTCGCCAGCAGTGCCGTATGCGCCCGCCCATAGCGCTTGAAAATATAGTCCAACACCTCATCGCGCTCCTGCCACGAAAAGTCCAGGTCAAAGTCCGGCGGCGTGACCCGGTACGGATTGATAAAGCGCTCGAAATACAAGTCCAACTCCACCGGATCCACATCGGTAATACCCAGACAAAAGGCCACGATCGAGTTGGCGCCACTCCCCCGCCCCACGTGATAAAATCCTGCCGACCGGGCGTAGCGCACGATGTCCCACGTGATGAGAAAATAAGCCTCGAAGTCCAGCCGCGCGATGGTCCGCAATTCCTTCTCAATACGGCCGGCTATCGCCGCAGGCACCGCCTCCTCCCGCCCGATCCCGTAGCGATGGCGGGCTCCTTCCTCTGCCAGCTTGCGCAACAGGCGCCGGTCGTCTGCTTTCGATGTAGTGAAATGCCGCCGGTTGATGTGCAATCCGCTGTCAAACGAGATTTCGCACGAGGCCAGCAGCCGTTCCGTATTGTCGAGCACAAAGGGATAGGCCCGGAAGGCCCGCGCGATAGCATCGGCCGGCAGGAAGACCTCGTCCGGGCGGCACAAGTCGGCCGGACGCAGCCGGGTCACCAGCTGGTTGGTATCTATGGCGCGCAGCAGCTTGTGGACGCGGTACGCGTCATCGGTATTTTGGAGGGGTTGGTCACTGCAAAACGTGACCGGTTGTAAGACGACAAGTCTGTCCCGGTAGCGTAGCCAGTCGCGGCGAAAGAGTGTGTTTGCATCCGCGGGGCGGATGCCGAGATATTCGTGTTCTCCAAACATCCGCAGAGGCTTGACCGGCTGGTCGTAGATCACATACGCCTGTCGAAACGCAGGCGCCACATCGGGCAAGGGCTCATCCTGCAGCGAATGCTCCGTCAGAAACGAAGCCAATTCCGCGAAGCCCTCCCGGTTGCGCGCCAGGCCGATGTACAGCAGTCGCCCGTCCCGGCGAAATTCGATACCCGTCACGGGATGGATGCCGGCCTTGCGGCACGCCTGTACGAAGTCAAAAGCGGCAGCAGTGGTATTGATATCCGTCAGGGCGAGTGCGCGCACGCCATGCCGTTTGGCACATGCAACCAGTTGGGCAGGGGCCAGTACGCCGTAGCGCAGGCTGTAATAGGTATGCGCATTCAGAAACACAGGGCAAAAATAAAACAATTTGTTTTTATCCGCCCATTTTGTTGCATGCGCCGTAAAAAACATCCCCCCTACTCCACCCATCGGGCTCATCGCCGGCAATAGCCGACGCATTCCCGGTATCAAGGCTATGGATGTGTTGATATGGTGGTAATTTTATTAGCAGGAAAATTATGAATGAGTAAATTATATCACTTAAAAAGACCAGGCCCCCACTTCGACGTTGTTTGCCACACAAGAAGCGCAACGCGCTTCATAATTCGTAATTCAAAATTAGCAGTGCGATATCCGTGCCCCCGGCGTCTTTGTGCCAAATAAAGGACG
>JALVEF010000185.1 GCA_027031185.1 Saprospiraceae bacterium | reverse complement strand
CGCTGAATTTTTGCATGACAACCCGCACGCGCATCCCAAAACGCTCTTTGCCACGCACTATCACGAACTCAACGAGCTGGCCAACAAATTTGAGCGCATCAAAAATTACAAGATCTCCATCAAGGAAGCCGGCCGAAAGATTATCTTCTTGCGCAAGCTCGTGCCCGGTGTCAGTGAGCACAGCTTTGGTATCCACGTGGCACGCATGGCGGGTATGCCGCCCGAAGTGGTCCGCCGCGCCGAAGAGATCCTGGCACGCCTCGAAGCTCAATCCCTGGAAGCAGGAGACGATATCGCCCAACAGACGCTCGCTCAAATGCCGCAGAACACCTGGCAGATGAGTCTGTTTGACACCACAGATCCGGCTGCTCTTGAAGCCGCAGATGAAATCCGCCAGTTGGATATCAACGCAATGACGCCCCTGGAATGCATGCTTAAACTCAATGCCATCAAAAAACGCCTGGAAGAAGCAAGTAAAAAATCTAACCCTTAACCTTTGACCTTTGGCCTTCGACCATTTATTCCACCAACCCATGACGCTCAATTGCCGGGGACGGTTGCTTGTCCTGGAGCGCCCCCTGGTGATGGGAATACTCAACGTCACGCCTGACAGCTTTTCAGATGGCGGTCTGTACCTGGATCCGGATCGGGCACTGGCACATGCCGCTGCGATGCTCCGTGATGGCGCCGCCATCATTGATATCGGGGGAATGTCCTCGCGGCCGGGGGCGGATATCATCCCGGTAGCCGATGAAATGCGACGCGTGCTGCCCGTCATCCAACGGATACACAAGGCCTTTCCCGAAGCCATCCTGTCTATTGATACCGTGCATGCCGAAGTGGCGGATGCCGCCATTGAAGCCGGTGTGTCTATCATCAATGATATCTCGGCCGGTGCCATTGACCCGGAAATCACCGACGTCGCTTTGAAGCATGATGCTCCTTATGTACTAATGCACATGCGGGGGACACCGGCGGATATGCAGCAGCAAACCGATTACGAAGATGTCGCACTCGAAGTGCTGGACTTTTTGATCGCACATATTACGAAGTTGCGTGAAAAAGGCCTGGAAGATATCATCGTGGATCCCGGCTTTGGATTCGGAAAGACGTTGGAGCAGAATTATGCACTACTGGCACGATTGCACACGTTTAAGATCCTCGAAGCGCCAATCCTCGTCGGTCTGTCTCGCAAGTCTATGATTTACAAGGCCTTGGATAAACAACCGGATGAAGTGCTGGCGCCTTTGTCTGCGTTACATTGGATGGCCCTGGAGCAAGGCGCCCGGATTTTGCGTGTCCACGACGTAGCGCCGGCGATGGATGTGATACGGATTTATGAAATAGTACAGCAGACCAAGACATCTTGACGATGAAAGCCCCCGGGAAAAACGACAAATCTCCACGCACCGAAACGGAAATTGCCCGCCGGGCATTAAAATTTCTGAAAAGCTATTATGTCAACAGGGATTATGCGCCGGGCTCTTTCTTTTTTTCCAAGCTGAATCAAGCCCTGGCATCTGGCGTGCCGGTAGATGGTGTGCTCCGTTTCCAGCGGGAAGACGGCCGCCCGTTTGAGGCTACGGTTGATGCTACACCACTGGGTAAGACGGATGAAATTAATTACGAGACACATTCCCGGCTTTTGCTTTTTGATTCCCTGGGGGGCGCAGTAGTTTTTACGAGCCTGGGTATGGCCTTCCTGTATATCTCCGGCTATCTCGCCCGCTTTCCGGGCAGGTACGTGATGTTTTGGAGCCTGGTACTCATTTTGATGACGTTGTCGTTTGTTGGGCTGTATCTTTTTTTTCGGAAAAGTAAGCGCTACCGTTATATCAAGGCCATAGAGCGGTTTCGCACGTACCGGGCGGATGACCAGTGGATTGCCTATGATGCGGATATTTATAAAGACCCGGCGCGTGATGAACGTTACCAGGAACTCAAACGACAGTGCCTGTTGTGGGGCATCGGTTTGTTGCGGGTGGACGATAGCCGCGTCTCCATAGATCTGGCGCCATCGCGCCATGAAGAGTTTAGCCGGCGGCGCAAGGCCGATTTTTTCTCCCCCGGTGTGTCCATACCGAAGTTGTCAGATGACCGCCTTGTGACTTTGAGGATGTACCGCAAACAATTGATACGGCGGTTTTTTGTCATTGGCGGGGGGCTGGTGCTGCTGAGTTTTGTTTTTGTCCTTTTCTACCGGATTCGTCCGTTTGATGAAATGACGCCGGAAGAAATGGCGCAGGTGAGCGCCAAAATAAAGGAGACAGGGCCTGAGCCGGAGACGTACTGGGTGCCGGAGGAGGATGTGATCCCCTTTCGTCGTAAGGTAGCGCCGTACCTGAATGCCAATCCCACGATTTTTGTGCAGGACAGTGTGCGTGCCACACGGTCGCGACGGCTCTTTGTTCTGACGGATCATCCGGAGCTGCGCGCCCGTCGCCCGGCTCAATATTCCGCTGATATGTGCCGGGGAATTCCGGCGGGGCCGGACGACCGGTATATCATCCAGTTGGGGGCTTTTCGCTCGCGGGCACATGCCATTCAGCGCATCCGGGACCTAAACCATGCGGGTATCACGGCTGAAATGTACAAATGTGGTTGTCTGGGCAGCCCGCGCACCCAACTCAACTGTGTCCTGTACATTCACTCGCTGCCGGACACCATCAAAGCTCAACAACAGCTGGAAGCTCTCCGAGTGTTGCTCGAAAAGGACTCGACGGTCGCTACCGGCGAATTGTGGATCCGCCCGGTGACAACGTTATCAATTAAAAATTAAAAATGAAAAATATTGTTTGACGGTCCAGGGCCCAGGGTCAATGGCCCGGGGGCCAAGCTACCGATTCGATAAGCTCAGCGACCACAGGTCAACGGTAGCTTGTCAGAAGTTAGTAAGTGCGGGGCGGTGTAGCGGTATAGCGGTCTAACGGTATAGCGGTCTAACGGTATAGCGGCTTAACGGTTTAGCGGTCCCGCACTTACTTGCCCTTAGTGCGGAGTAAATGGCCTTCATCATACAAAAAGCATAAGCGGAAGGACCAAAGCCAAAATCAAGCAAAGCAAGTAAGTGCGGGGCAATTCAACGCGACAGCGATTCAACACGAAGTATTCAACGTCCCGCACTTACTTGCCCCAAAAGCGGAGCAAACAACACACTTCAAGCAAAAAGCCTGTGCGGAAGGACCAAAGCCAAAATCAAGCAAAGCAAGTAAATGCGGGACAATTCAACGCGACAGCGCTTCAACACGAAGTATTCAACGTCCCGCCCTTACTTGCCCACAAAAGCGGAGGGATATAGCGCACATGAAGCCAAAAGCCAATGCGGGAAGACCACGGCCAAAGTCAAGCAAAGCAAGTAAGTGCGGGACGGTACAAGGTCCAGGGTAAACGGCAAACGGGATCAACGCTTCGCGTTGATAGGATTGAGACGGGGTAGCTGTGGGTGCCATTCAGCACAATGTATTCAACGTCCCGCACTTACTTGCCCCAAAAGCGGAGCAAACAACACACTTCAAGCAAAAAGCCTGTGCGGAAGGACCAAAGCCAAAATCAAGCAAAGCAAGTAAGTGCGGGGCAATTCAACGCGACAGCGCTTCAACACGAAGTATTCAACGTCCCGCACTTACTTGCCCCAAAAGTGGAGCAAATAACACACTTCAAGCAGCAAGCCTATGCGGTAGGACCAAAGCCAAAATCAAGCAAAGCAAGTAAGTGCGGGGCAATTAAACGC
>JALVEF010000184.1 GCA_027031185.1 Saprospiraceae bacterium | reverse complement strand
GATTTTTGGAAGTACATCCGGCGCCCCAACCCCTCTTACCGGGACTTTCTCTATCTCCAAAAGCGTAGCAAATCGTCTGCTTCTATTGTGGCATACAGTGTGTTCCTGGGCGAGAAGACGTTCAAGACGCGGCACACGGACTTCAAGGGCTATTTGATAGCGGTCAGCGATCGCTATGAAGATATCTTCTCGTTTGAGTATGACGATGGCCGCTTTTTCTCGTACGCCGAATACCACAGCGGGGCACCGGTGGCAGTGCTCGGCTATGAGACGGCCCAAAATCTGTTTGGCAGTCTGGACCCCATCGGGCGCACGATACGCTACAGGGGGGCCACACTCAAGGTGGTCGGCGTGCTGGCCAAGAAGGGCAAAGAACTGGTGAGCGTGGCCAATTTTGATGAGACGGTCATCATCTCCATCCCGTTGGCACGGCGTATTGCCAATCTCAACACGCGCTTTTTTTACGGGGGCACCAATTTGATGGTCAAGGCCCGGCCTGGCGTGTCTTTGGATGAGTTGGAAGATCAGGTGCGTTATCAGTTGCGGGCGGCGCGACATCTCCGGCCGCGGGATGAGGACAATTTTTCGCTCAACAAGCTGACCATGATCACCAAAATGCTGTCCGGTGTCTTTGCGGCGATGAATGTGGCCGGCTTCATCATTGGCGGATTTGCCATGCTGGTGGGCATGGTCTCCATTGCCAACATCATGTTTGTGTCGGTGCGGGAGCGGACGCCTATCATCGGTATCAAAAAGGCGTTGGGTGCCAAGCGCTGGTTTATCCTGACGGAGGTATTGGTCGAATCGGTAATTTTGAGCGTGCTCGGCGGAGTGTTCGGCCTGGCATTGGTGCGCGTGGCCGTGATCTTTATCTCCAAGGCCTTTGACTATCAGATTGCCCTGTCTCTTGACAATGTAATATCAGGCTTGCTGATTTCGGCAGTGGTGGGCATATTGGCGGGGTTGATCCCTGCGTTTGTGGCGGCACGCCTGGATCCGGTAGAAGCCATCCGGCGGTGAGCACGGATTTACAGTTTGGCGCCGGAGTCCACGATGACAAATCTTTTCTTGAGCTTGAGAAATTGCTTCTCAAAGTATTCGTAGGACAAGGTGGCAATGCCTATGGTGCCGAGCACGGCGAGTGGGTATAGCCAATAATCGTGATACAGATTCCAGCGGAGCAGTAGTTTCATGACGACTAAAATAACCAGGGCATGAAACATGTAAAGCCCGTAGGAGATCCTACCCAGGTACTTGACGGGTCTCTGTTCCAGATTGATGATGGACCGGGGATTGGTGGCCAGATTGACAATCAAAATGGTAAACAGCAGGCCGTAAATCTCAAAGTGAAACCAGGGGAAGTGCACGCCCAGCGCTATCAGTATCAGTACGATGGCCAGCGTGATGTATTGGGTGGCCCTGGCGTACAGAAAATCCAGCGCGCGTTTTCTCTTTTCGAAAACGAGGACGGCTCCGATGCCGCCGATGGCCATAATGTCAATGTTAAAAACGCCCCAAAAGCGCTTGGCCAACTGGTAAAAATAGTTTTGTGACAGGTCGAGATTGAGCGCGATATAGACGGCGGCGTAGATGCCGATGATGGTGAGCAAGATGCGGATCCGGTGGTGGTACTTGCGCATCACCCAGGGCCACATGAGATAAAATTGTTCTTCGGTGCCGATGGACCAGGTTTGTCCGGCAAAGGGGATGACACCCAATCCTACCATGAGCAAGTTGGGCAGGAAAAAAATAAAGAGAAAAGCCTTGAGCCACAAGTGCTGCAATACATGGGCCTTGGGATAGTCCGGGATGCTCAAAAAGTCAATGTGGGGGGCTGCAAACAGCGAGAAGAAGACAATCAGGAAGTACAGTGGCCAGATGCGCATCACCCGCCGGAGATAAAATTTCTTGATGGCAATGGTGCCGGTGCGGGCCTTCTCGGTCATGAGCAGATAGGTGATCAAGAAGCCGCTCAGGGCAAAAAACAAGACCACGCCGAGCTTGCCAATCACATGTACAAAGGCTTCCACCGTGCCGGGCACGTACGAACTGTCCACACCGGAGCCGAATACGTTGGGCAGGTGCATTTCTTTTTTGGTCATCTCTACATGGTGGATGATGACCAGCAGCGCGGCGATAAAGCGCAGGCCGTCCAAATTGGGGAAGTACACTTTAGCGCCGGATTTTGCCATGGGATCGGGACGTGAAGCGGTTTTAGTGGTTGGGCGTATCGTTGAATGCGGGATCATCCTTGGGGAGGACATAGGCTTTTTGCTTCTTGCCGAAGACGGAGACGTGGATGTAGCGTTTGGGGTTGAGTCGCATATCCTGCAGGAGCAGATCGAGATTGCGGCTCACGCGATTGAGATTGTTGTACAATTGGGGATCGTTGAGCAGCTTGGCCATGGAGTTGTCTCCGGCATCTACCTTGCGCAGGATTTTGTTTAGGTTGCCGATGGCCCGATCGGAAGTGGCCAGCGTGTTTTTCAGTGTTTTGATGGTCTCATTGGTGGTGATGATAGTAGAGTCCAGACCGGCGCGATTGATTTTAGTGGTCAATTCCGCCGTTTGTTCCAGTAAGGTGGCGATGTGCTCATTGGACGTTTTGAGTGTGTGGGTGACGGTGGCCAGGTCACTGAGCGCCGGCCCGAGATAGCGGTTGGTATTGGAGATGAGTTGGTTGAGTTTGGCAGTGGAGACCATGAGATTGGCCAGGACGATATCCATGTCGTGGAAGGTCTTGCCCAGTCCGGGGCCGCGGGGATTTTTGGCATCTTCGCGTAGCGTGTCATATAAGGCCGTCAGCGCCTTTTGGAGTTCAGCGGCATAGGGCTGGATCTCTTCCGGTGAGCCGACCATGGCTTCGATGATGTTTATGGACTCACCGCGGATGGTACCGCCGGCCGGCAGGGTGGGGGCATCGGATTCGGGGTCATACACGATGCGGACGGCCTTGCCGCCGACAAATCCGGTCTCCATGATTTGGGCCACGGCATCGGACTTGATGTCCACGGGCTCGTCAATACGCATCTGGATGACGACTTTGTAGCCTTTGTCTTCTACTTTTTTGAAACTGATGCCGGTGACGGTGCCGATTTGGAATCCTTTCAAAAAGACAGGCGAGGACTTGATCAGTCCTTTGGCATTGTCCACATAAGTGTATATGGTCTTCGACTGACCGAATAGGTTTTCACCTGCCAGGAAACGGTAGCCGAAAATGGATACCGCAATGATGGCAACGGCAAATGCGCCGAGGATATAAATCTTTCTTTTTTGATCTGCCATATTCGCTTTTTGTAAATGCGGGCAAAAGTAGGTTTTATTTCCCAAATTTTATTTTCCCCGGGAGGCCAATCGCCTGGCCTCATCCAGACCGATGCGTTTGTCCTTCAAATAAGCCACAATAAATGCCTTGTATCCTTGCCGGCGCAATTGCTTGAAACGACCGGTAATTTCATTCCAACTTTTGGAGTGGCCGGTCAAATACTTGAAATAGCCGTTTTCATAGCGGGTCTCCAGGCGCAGATTGGCCAACTTTCCCCGCCTTGTATCCAGCGGCTTTTTGGATGCGGCGACCTGGATTTTGAATATGGGTTCTATTTTTAAAGCATTGACATCCAGGGACTTGTGCGGCTTCTCCTTTTTCGGGGTAGTGTCGGAAAGTTTAGCCACCCTTTGGGCGGCTGTGGTATGGGGCGGCGTCTCGACGACTTCGCCTTCGGATACGGCAATGATTTTGGATTCTTTCGGCTTGACCGGTACGAGGCGGGGTGTAGGGGCCGTCTGGCGGTCCGCCGGTTTTTGTGTGCCGGCCGCCACCGGTTTACGGCTGGTGGTTTGTTTTTTTGCAGACGTCGAAACGGTACGCTTCTGACGGGTTTTGGATTGAGAATGAGCGGCAATCGAGGTGGATTTGGCCCCTCCGGCCGGTACCAGGCGCGGGAGTGCGACTTGGCTGCCGTGGCGCTTGATGACGGGTGGGGGAGGTGTCAGTTCTTCTTCGAGTATGCCGTCCAGGTCATCAGGGTGTGAATTGTAGTACACGGTGTGGCCCGTTTCAATGGTCATTTTGAACTCATAGAAGGCGTCTGCCAGCGCGCGGACAATGGACTGTTGGCCTTTGCGGCTTTTCAGGAAGGTCTCGTCTTCCCGATTGGTCAGATAGCCGACTTCTACCAGGACGCTGGGCATGGCTACTTCGCGCAGGACGTGAAAGTTGTTTTGCAACACGCCGTGGCTGTATCGCTTGGTGTAAGTGGCGAGCTTGTGTTCGACTTTTTTGGCAAATAAAATGCTGTTTTCCAGGTAGTTTTGCTGGTACATGGACAGAAAAATATGCCATTCGGGAGAGTCGGTGTCAAGTTGTTTGTATGCGGCATGGTCCGGGTCGAGTTGGAAGGTGCTGTTTTCGCGCTTGGCGACCTGAAGATTCTGTTCGTTTTTGTTTTCGCCGAGTACGTAGGTCTCCGATCCATGTATTTTGGAGTGGTTGGGGCCGGAAGGCATGGCGTTGCAGTGGATGGAGATGAATAAGTCGGCTTTGGCGTCATTGGCGATGCGGGACCGCTCTTTCAATGACACAAATTCATCTGTCTTGCGTGTATAGATGACTTGTACATCGGGGAATTGGCGCTTGATGGCCCTGCCCAGCCCGAGGGCGATGCGCAGGGTGATGTCCTTTTCCCGGGTGCCTGTCAGTCCGAGTGCGCCGCTGTCATAGCCGCCGTGACCGGCGTCTATGACGATTTTGGAGACGGTGGCATCAAAACCGGCGGGCGGGCCTTCCGGGGAGGCGGAATGCGTTACTTTTGCGCCGGCGGGTGTGTTGCCGGCCGCCAAAATTGCGTTAAAGCAAACGAAGACCGCCACAAAAACAGTATGAGTGGCATATCTTCGGGCAGAACGATTGACAAAAGTGGCGCTGATATTTTGGAGCTTAGACCACATAGCAGTTTTCTCTACCGGAATGTTTGGCAAGACAAATATACTTTGTTATTGCAAGGAATATGCCGTTTTGGGCTAATATTTGCCTGGTTTGTCATATATGCACCGGCGATCAGGGCTCAAACGGACTCAACCGCGACCGGCCGAAGGCCGGCAAACTCTTCTTCTTTGGCGGCGCGGGATAGTCTGTCACACACGGATAGCTTGAAATATCGCATCGCGTCGGACGGACTCGCTGCTCCGGTGTTTTTTGATGCGCGCGATTCGATCGAATACGATCTGGTCAACCGTCGGGTGCGTCTATTTGGCGGGGCCAAAGCCAAGTATCAAAACATTGAGCTGCAGGCGGGCTATATTGAGCTGGACTGGCAAACGAATATCCTGAGCGCCGACTATGTGCCGGATTCGGTGGGAAAGCCTTCCGAATTGCCAGTGTTTAAGGATGGTAATCAGCAGTTTACGGCGCATAAGTTAAAGTACAATTTTAAGTCAAAAAAAGGGGTGATACTGGATGCGCGCACGTTTGAGAGCAATCTGCATATCTTGTCTGCCAAGGCAAAGTTTTTCGGTGCCGCCGACTCCACGGCGCACGAGGTCGTCTATTCGAGAAACGCCATCTTTACCACGTGTGATGCGCCGCACCCACATTATGGTATCCGTTCCAACAAGCAAAAGGTCATCCCCAACAAGCTGGCCGTGGTGGGGCCGTCGCATTTAGAGATAATGGATGTGCCGACGCCGCTGATTCTGCCTTTTGGTTTCTATCCGATCTTTGAGAAGCGGCACGCCGGCCTGATATTTCCGCGGGACTACGAGTATTCCCGTGAGTTGGGTTTTGGCTTGCGCAATGTGGGGTATTATTTTCCCCTGGGGCCGTATTACGATCTGAAGCTGACGGGAGATGTGTATATGCGGGGCAGCTGGGCGGTGCACGCCCATACGCGATACAAAAGGCGGTATCGCTACGGGGGGGAGTTTTCGCTCTCGTATGCCACGATACTCACCGAACGGCAGGGTGAGCTGAAGCCGGAAAAGCAGCATCCGGCGAAGTTGGTTTGGAGACACAACCAAGATACCCGGGCGCATCCCTACCAAAGTTTTTCGGCCGGGGTCAATATAGAGTCCAACCGGTTTGAGTCCACGACGCAAAATCACGCACGCAATGTGCACACCAATCAATATAGCTCACAAGTGACCTTCCGGCGCTCGTTTCCGGGGACGCCTTTTTCGCTGACGGCAGGTGTGGGACATTCGCAGATCGTGAGCACGCGGCAGCTCCGGCTGCAACTGCCGACGCTGGACGTCCGGATGCGGCAGATCTATCCCTTGAAGCGCAAGCACGCCATTGGGCGGGAACGGTGGTATGAGAAGTTTTCGCTGTCTTATTCGATGCAGGCCAGGAATGAAATACAGACCTATGATTCGCTCTTGTTGGACCGGAGCACCTGGCAAAATATGAAAAACGGTGTGCAGCATCGTTTGACCACGAGTGCTTCGTACCGGATGCTGAAGTATTTCAATTTTACGCCGCAGGTAAACTACACGGAGGTCTGGTATTTCCGGGGTCAGGACTATCGCTTTGATCCGACACCGGAGATCGCCTACGACACGATTTACAATGACGACGGCACGGTGCTGGATATCAAAACGGATACGCTTCGATACGGACATTTGGATACGCTGCCTTTCCGCGGTCTGCATGCGGTGCGGCAGTTTAATGCTTCGGTCAATATGTCCACCAAGTTGTTTGGTATGTTGCGCTTACGCAAGGGATTTTTGCGTGGATTGCGCCATACGGTGACGCCAAGTGTCGGCTTCCGGTTTGTGCCGGATTTTACCCGGGCGCCGTTCAATTATTATGTGCGGATGCAGACGGATACGCGGCAGGCACCGGATGAATATCCTGTTTTGTATCGCTATGCGGGGGGGATTTACGGTGGGCCGCCCGGCAGTGGTAAGCAGATGGCGCTCACCTACAGTATCAGCCATGTGTTTGATGTCAAATACTTCTCGCACCGGGACTCCAGTATCAAACGGACCCGGCTGTTTGATAATATCACCATGAGTGGCAGTTACAACTTTGCGGCGGACAGCATGCGGTTTAGCAAACTGTCTGTGACGGGCAGTTCGAAGCTCTTTAAAAGCTTTAGCCGGGTGTCTGTGACGGGTGTTTTTGACCCATACGACACGGACGGGCAGGGAAAAGCCGTCAACCGGTTTTACTGGACGACTCATCACCGCTTGTTGAGATTTGTGAAATTGGACTTTAGACTGACGACAGGGTTTAGTATCGGACAGTTGCGGCAACTAATGGCCGGGAAGGAAAAGCAAGGGGCGAACAAAAAGCGAGCGCGCCCGTCGCTGCACCCGGATCGCTTTGTCAGTTGGTTTGATGATCTGCGGCTGTCGCACTTTATCAATGTATCGCTGAGGCCGGATGGGGGGCGGGTGCGGTCTGTGGTGACGTCGCATACGGTCAATGCGCAAGGGCGGCTGCACCTGACGCCGCTGTGGGATGTGCGGATCGGCAATGTAGGCTATGATTTCAAGGCGAGGCGTTTGACGTATCCGGATGTGGGCTTTGCGCGTAATTTGCATTGCTGGAATATGGGCTTGAGCTGGCAGCCGCAGCGGGGTACGATTTCGTTTTTTCTGAAGGTGTCTTCGCCTCCGCTGGATTTTCTGAAGCTGCCGTTTAATCGCAATGTGTATGATGCGTCTAAGCTGGCGTTTTGATGGCGCGTGTGTGGCGAGTTTCTTTTGCCGGGGGAGTGTAGCCGATTTGATCTGTACATACTGGCTTTAACAGGCACAAAAATGCCTGTTTTGTCCCAAAAAACAGGAGTGCCTAATCAGTTGCCCCTAAAAACAGGAGCAGCCAAACAGTTGCTTATATTTGGGGCCTAAACCAATGTCATGGGAAATTATATCGTAGCCTTCGATCAGGGGACGACGAGTTCACGCTCGGTGTTGATAGATGAGCAGGGCCGTATCGTGGATATGGTGCAGCGCGAGTTTAGGCAGATTTTTCCGCGGCCCGGCTGGGTCGAGCACGATCCGAAAGAGATTTTAGATACGCAACTGGGCACTTTCTCGGAACTACTAAAACGGCACGACCTTCGCCCGGCGGATATTCGTGCCATCGGAATTACGAATCAGCGGGAGACGACTGTGGTATGGGATAAACATACAGGCGCACCCGTCTATCATGCACTGGTGTGGCAGGACACGCGCACGTCAGAAATCTGCGACGCGCTGAAAGCGCGCAATCTCGAAAATTATGTGAGAGAGACGACGGGGTTGGTGATTGATTCTTATTTCTCGGCGACTAAGATAAGCTGGATATTGGATCATGTGCCGGATGGGCGCGCGCGTGCGCGTGCGGGTGATCTGCTTTTTGGTACGATTGACACCTGGCTGTTGTGGAATATGACGGAGGGGCGGGTGCATGCGACGGACTATTCGAATGCGTCGCGTACCATGCTGTTTGATCTGCACCGGGGGCGTTGGGATGATCGGATGTTGGGTGAGCTGGATATTCCGGCGGCGATGCTGCCGGATGTGATGCCATCGGCCGGTCTTTTCGGTTATTTCCGGTGGCAGGGGCATCGCATCCCCGTGACGGGCATTGCCGGTGATCAGCAGGCGGCGCTGTTTGGTCAGGCTTGTTTTGAAGCCGGCCAGGCCAAGAATACTTACGGGACGGGTTGTTTTCTGTTGATGAATACGGGGCAGGAGGCGACATTGTCCCGGAATAACTTACTGACCACGGTGGCGTGGCATTTGGATGGCGTCACTACCTACGCGCTCGAGGGCAGTGTTTTTGTGGCCGGTGCGGCGGTGCAGTGGCTTCGTGACAGTATGGGGCTTATTGGCGATGCGCGTGAGACGGAGGAGCTGGCGCGCGCTGCCGGCCCGGATAATCCTGTCATTATGGTGCCGGCTTTTGCAGGCCTGGGGGCGCCGTACTGGAATATGTACGCACGGGGTGCCGTCTTCGGGCTGACACGCGACACGGGCAAGGCGCATTTAGTACAGGCCGTGCTGAACGCCATTGCTTTTCAGACGCGGGATCTGGTGGAGGCTATGCAGCAGGATGCCGGCTTCCGGTTGAAGTCGCTTCGTGTGGACGGCGGCGCTGTGGCCAATGACTATCTGATGCAGTTTCAGTCCGATGTGTTGGATATTCCGGTGGAGCGTCCCGGTATCATTGAATCCACGGCGTTGGGCGCCGGTTATTTGGCAGGGGTCGGCGCCGGTTTTTGGGACCGAGCTGATATTTTACGGCAGAAGACTATTGAGCACCGCTTCACACCGCGCATGGCCGCCAATATCCGCGAGGCGAAGTACGCCAAGTGGAGGGAAGCCGTCCGGCGGAGTATGGATTGGGAGGTTTCGCCTTCGTCATCCGGTGCCGGCTGACTATTGGCCGAGATAGTGGCGGAGCAGCTTGCTTTTGGATGTGGTGCGCAGCTTGCTGATGGCTTTGTCCTTGATCTGGCGGACGCGCTCGCGTGTCAAGTCAAACTTGGCACCAATGTCTTCGAGGGACATGGGGTGGGGGATGCCGATGCCGAAGTAGAGCTTGACCACGTCAGCCTGGCGCGGGGTAAGCGTGCTGAGCGAGCGCTCAATTTCACGCCGGAGCGATTCGATGTATTCCAGTTGGCGGTCGGTCTCCGGCGTCTTGTCGTTTTCGAGGACGTCCAGCAAAGAGTTGTCTTCGCCTTCGACAAAGGGGGCATCCACGGAAACGTGTCGGGCGGCTACACCGAGCGTGGTCTCTACTTCTTTGGTGGTGATGTTGAGCGCCTGGGCGAGTTCTTCGGGCGATGGGTCGCGCTCAAACTCCTGCTCCAGCTCGGAGAATGCGCGATTGATTTTGTTGAGCGAGCCGACTTTGTTCAGCGGCAGGCGCACAATGCGGCTTTGTTCGGCCAGCGCCTGGAGGATGGACTGGCGAATCCACCACACGGCATAAGAAATAAACTTGAATCCGCGGGTTTCGTCAAAGCGCTGGGCAGCTTTGATGAGGCCGAGGTTGCCTTCATTGATCAAGTCGCTTAGAGAAAGTCCCTGATTTTGGTACTGCTTGGCGACTGAAACGACAAAGCGCAAATTAGCTTTGGTGAGCTGCTCCAAGGCCTGACGATCGCCTTGTTTGATGCGTTTGGCCAATTCGACTTCCTCTTCGGGCGTCAGGAGGTCCACTTTACCAATTTCCTGGAGGTACTTTTCAAGAGACTGACTTTCCCGGTTGGTAATGGACTTGGTAATTTTTAACTGTCTCATGTACGAGTAGTATTGGGTAGCCCGGTGACCGCGTCCGGTACCGGTACAGGTTTGTTTCTCAAATTATGTCCACGGGATCAGCAGCGCCGGAGCGCCGCTGTAAAGACCGGACAAAGGTAAATCCAAAACAGGCGCCTGTCAAGGCGATTTGTTAATTAAATGCAAAAAAAGCCCGTTTTTTTGATAAAATTCCTATATTTGGGTACTTCTGACTTGGTGATTTTGCGTTAAATCCCCCGTTCGGGGCTTAGGAAGCGGCAGCGTATATGGCTGAATGTCAGCGAGATAGCGCGTGTGGCTCCGATCAGAAACTAAACATGACAAAACGATGAACGAACGCGTACAGATGGATTTTGAGTATTTGTTTAGCTGCTCGAAGCCCATGCTATTCAAATATTTATCCACACCGGAGGGGCTCAAGACCTGGTTTTGTGATGACATAGGCGTGCGGGATGATATCTATGAGTTTGAGTGGGCCGGTCAGGTGGAAAGGGCCCGGTGCACAACAAACAAAAACCAGGATTGGGTGCGCTTTACCTGGCTGGACCGGGATAGCGAGGAGGAGACACTGTTGACGGTGTCCAAGTCGCCGCTCACCAATGAGACGGTCTTGCACATCACCACATTCTGTGCTCAGGATGAACAAGAGGAAGAGACACTCTACTGGGACAATGTGATTGAAGTGTTAAAACACGTGCTTGGAGCCTGAAATGGACAACTTTTTCGGTTACAATCAGTAAAAAGTGCGTACCCACGCTGCCTTGCCTATGATTACCGGTATGAAAGGGGCTTTTGCACTGCTGGTCTTGTTGGTAGTGTGTCCGGCTGTGTTCGGACAGACGGACTTTTATGAGGAGGTCAGGCAGTTTCGCGAAGAGCTGAACCGCGAATTTCAGGATCCGGAGCGTTCGCCGTTGGCGGAAAAGGAGCGTCAGCGGTTTACGGGGCACCATTTTTTTCCTGCGAATATCAAGTACCGCGTCAAGGCGCGATTCACCCCTTTGGAGCATACACCGTTTGAGACATATCCCACTACAAAGCAACGCCGTGTGTATTTCAGACGGTATGGGTATGCCGATTTTGAGCTGGAGGGGCATCCGTACCGCTTGACACTGTTTCAAAACAAGCGGCTTTTGCATCATCCAAAGTACAAAGACTATCTCTTTTTGCCCTTTACGGACTTGACCAACGGGGTAGAATCCTACGGTGGCGGTCGCTATCTGGATTTGAAGATACCGGAGGGAGACTCCATTATCATTGATTTCAATAAGGCCTATAACCCCTTTTGTGCGTACAACCACGCCTATTCCTGCCCGCTGGTGCCGGTGGAGAACCACTTGCCTTGTGAAATTAGAGCCGGTGTACGCTGGGACACGGCTTCCGGCACTGTGCTGAAACTGAGTGAATACGGACTCAGTCTTACGTTTCCCGGCCAGCCGGTGTATGCACAAGACAGCCTGCAAATGGACGGACTAAGCGCCCGGGTGCGGCGGTTTCGCTATGCCGGCCGCTTTGAAAAAGATTCGGTCTTTGTCTATCAGTTCGAAATTCTCGATTTCGATTCTACTTGTCCTCAGCTTACGCCTGCGGCGCAAAACTCGTGTTTTCAATCCTATTTGTCCTATCTGTTGGACTTGTCTCATGCGCGTTTGGTCTCCATGAAACGCACTTCTTTGTATGGGCATGACACTTATGAGTTTGAGACTGTAGCGGGCAAGTCGCACAGCCGGTGGCGCTTTATTCTTGTGGGCAATCGGGGCTTTCTATTGTCCACCATTGAACTGGCCGGTCTGCCGAGTGCAGCCGGTGCGCGTTTTTTGGATTCTATTGTCCTGAAGTAGCTGTTTAGGTACCCGCTGTTTTTGTGCTAAAATGCCCTTTTTGCCCCTGTTTTTGCAAAAATTTTCTCACGTAGCGCTGCTACGCATCGAAAATTTTCGCTTCAACAGGAACAAAAATGCCTATTTTATCCCTAAAAACAGGAGCACCTAAACAGTTACGTCCTGAAATGATGCTTTGGTTGGGTTTTGGGCGGCGGGTATGCTTGTATGGCCGCCTATTGCCACGTGTTTTATACCGCAGGTGCTGTAATTTGATGACAGAGGCGTCCGGCTTACCCCTCCATTCCTTGTAAAGGGTGAAAATGCCCGTTAGCTTTGCCATTGAGGATTCGCGTTGAGTATAATCTCCCCATTCCCCCGTGATTTTGGATTGGTACTACAAAACGCACTATGAGCATAGATGCAACCACACGAAATGCGCTCCGGCGCATTTCTCTGATTGTCGTTATTGTCCTTTGCCGGATGGGGCTGTATGGTCAGCTCAGCGTGACCGTGGACAAGCCGGAGCACCGGTATTTTGAGGGGGAAACCATCAATTTTCAGATTCAATCCGGTGTGTCCGGAGATGTGAGTTATTTGATACGTCGCGATCCGCTTACACCGGTGGTGGCGGCGGGCAACTTATCCCTCACGGCCGGTGTGGCGAGCGTAGTCAGCTTTTCCCCGCCGGAGGCGGGCAATTATTTTTGTATTGTGGTGCAAGACACATTGAGCGCTTCTACAGCGGCACTCTATGCCCGGCGGCAGCTGGCTCCGTTGGAGCAGGAGCCGAACGATTTTCAGACTTACTGGGCAGACATCCGGAGTCGCCTTGATACCATACCCATAGATGCCCAGGTGGAAGAGGATACCAGTGTCTTTTATCAGTCGCCCTATTCGACGACGTATCGTATCAGTC
>JALVEF010000183.1 GCA_027031185.1 Saprospiraceae bacterium | reverse complement strand
ATGCAGGCTCAACTTTATCCGGTCGGCAGGCAAGTACCCGACACTGACGTCAATAGTGTCCACTTGACCACGCACCAAATCGGGAGTCAGCTTCTCCGGCGCATAAAACGGGTATATATTCGGCCGCGCCAGAATCCCGTTGTCGTGAATGCCCGCATAAATCGTCAATTCTGTCGGACCTTCTGCCAATACAGGGATCGTGGCCGGCAACGGAAAGACACCCAAAATATCCGCCGGCCCATACACCCAGACTTCCGTCACCTTGGCCGAGGAGGTCCCGAAATCCGGCGCGGCTTCTACTTTTACATCCGGGATATACACATAGGATGGGACAGGCTCCTCCTTGTCACACGCTCCAAATAGCAACAACACCAAACTTATCAGATAGAACCTACCCATCTCGGTTACTTCCTGTGCAACCATCGCCGTACGCCTGGTTTTCGGGATAAAAAAGGCGTACCAAATAGTTGCTGTTAATAAAACGGGGAATGAAGCCTTGCCGTTGGACACCAATGCGCTGAAAAAACAGCCGCCCACCCGTTCATTTACCCAAAATCCGCTATCCGGTTTAATGCACCTAATGTTTTGTGGTAACTATAGCTACCCCAAATTATTCAAACCCGGGTTTGCCCAACAAGCGAAACATACTGCTCTTGTATGCCTCCACCCCCGGCTGGTCAAATGGATTGACGCCCAGCAAATAACCACTGACGGCACATGCTTTCTCAAAGAAATAAAACAAATACCCCAGGTGGTATGCATCGGCCTTGGGCAAGACAATGCGGATATTGGGTACGCCACCCGCCACATGTGCCTGCCGGACTCCCTCCATAGCAGTCCGGTTAATCGCGGCAAGCCGGCGATTTTCCAGGTAGGCCAGTCCATCCGAGTTCTCTTTGGTTGGGGGCACTTTCAAACGGCTTTTCACCCGCTCTATTGCCAGCACCGTCTCGAAAATGTCGCGACGCCCTTCCTGGATATATTGTCCCAGCGAATGCAAGTCCGCCGTAAACACGGCGGATGCCGGAAAGATACCTTTATGCTCCTTGCCCTCGGACTCTCCAAACAGTTGCTTCCACCACTCCATCACATACAGCAGCCGCGGCTCAAAACCCACCAATATCTCCGTTGTTTTACCGCGGAGATACAAGATCTGCCGAAGCGCGGCATACTGCAAGGCGATATTCTGACGGAAGGGCCGCAATAAATCCTGCCGCGCCTGCCCGGCTCCATCCATCATCGCCTTCACATCCACCCCGGCCACGGCCAACGGCAACAAACCGACCGGCGTCAATACCGAAAAACGTCCGCCGATATCATCCGGCACGACAAAGCGCTCATAGCCCTCTTGCCGGGCCAGTTCGCGTAGCGCCCCCTTGTGGGCATCGGTGACCACGGTGATGCGCTCCGGCGCGCGCTTGCCATAGCGGGCTTCCAGGGCCTGCCTGAAGATCCGGAAAGCAATAGCCGGCTCCGTCGTCGTACCTGATTTGGAGATGACTATGATAGACCATTCCTTCTCCGAAAGCACATCCAGCAGGGCCTGATGGTAATCCGCCGACAAGTTGATGCCTGCAAAATACAGTGCAATCTTCCGGCGCTGGCCGCCGATTTGCCCTGTAAACGGATGAGCCAAAAACTCATAAGCCGCCTTCGCTCCCAGATAGGACCCACCGATTCCGATGACGACCACCGCATCCGACCGGCGCCGGATACGCGCAGCGGCTTTCAGCAGACGGCCAAATTCCCGCTTGTTGTACGTGATCGGCCAGTCGTGCCAACCCGTAAATTCAGCGCCGGCCCCCTTGCCGTTTTTCAAATCGCGTGCCGCTTGCGTCGCTTGTTTGCCCATACGCACCAACTCATCCGGCGCCAAAAACTCATTCAGTCCCGTAATATCCAATTCCATGGTGCGAAGTTAGTAAAACCTACCCCAAATCAATTTTCTTTGACTTGGAATCCGGACAAATTACGTATCTTGCCCATACAAAACCAAATGCTTTGTACTATGACTACCTACGATCCAATTGACGAAGCCATGATGGATGGCTTAAAAGAACGACACGGCTGTGTCACGGCCTGGTTGGTTTTCGCCTTCGTCGTAACCGGCCTAAGTGCTTTGTTTTACTTTTTCGCCTACGACAAGATGCTGGCCATGGCAGAAGAAAACCCCGAAGTACAAATTCCGAACGTCAACCCCACTGTTATGGGCGTGCTCAGTTTGCTGCAAATCGCATTCATCGCCCTGCTGTGGCAATGGAAGAAAGTAGGCTTCTGGGGGTTGGTCGCGCTTTCTCTTGCCGGTCTCGTACTTAACCTAATGAGCGGCGCGTCGCCTGCAGGACCGATCTTCGGGACAGTATTCGCTCTCGCCATCTGGTATGGCATCCTGCAAATCAAAAAGAACGGCAAAAGCACCTGGGAGCAGCTCGAATAAGTCCACTCGCATCCCCATCAATGAACTTAGCCATCCGGCATTACTTGTTGGGCGACCTGGCCCGGCAAGTAGTACCGGGTGCGCATTATTCTGCCCTGATAATGTGATCACCCTGATAAGCGCCAGCCATTAATTTTTTCTGCACGGCTTCGAAGGCATCCAGCGTCTGGCGGATATCCTCTTCGGTGTGATTGGCCGTGGGTATCATGCGCAGGATCATCATGCCCTTGGGGACGACGGGATAGACGACTACGGAGCAGAAGATGCCGTAATTTTCCCGCAAATCATAGACCAGTCGGGTCGCTTCCACCACGGAACCGTGCATATACACCGGCGTCACGCAGCTATTGGTATTGCCGATGTCGAAGCCACGCTCGCGGAGCCCATTTTGCAAGGCGCGGACATTGCGCCACAGGCGCTCCTTAAACTCCGGCGAACGCTTGATCATGTCCAGACGCTTTTGGGCGCCGATGACCATCGGCATGGGCAGTGACTTGGCATAGATCTGCGACCGCATGTTGTATTTCAAATAGCGGATGACTCGCGACGTGGATGCAAAGAACGCCCCGATGCCGGCCATAGACTTGGCAAAGGTCGCGAAATACACGTCAATGCCGTCCTGTACACCTTGTTCGACACCGGTACCCCGGCCGTTTTCACCCAGGACACCAAAGCCGTGGGCATCATCCACGAGCAGGCGGAAGTTGAATTTTTCTTTTAGCTCCACAATTTCTTTGAGCTTGCCCTGGTCGCCCCGCATGCCAAAGACACCCTCGGAAATGACCAGGATGCCCCCCTTCTTCTCATGCCGTTTTAGGTACTTTTGGGCGCGGTCCAGGTTCTTTTCCAGACTCTCCATATCATTGTGGCGAAAGACAAAGCGCTTGCCGCCGTGCAGGCGCATCCCGTCCAATATGCACGCGTGGCTTTCCGAGTCATAGACGATGACGTCATCGCGGTTGCATAGGGCATCAATGGCGGACACCATTCCCTGATAGCCGAAGTTGACCAAAAAACCGGCCTCCTTATAGACAAATTCGGCCAAATCCTTTTCCAGCTTTTCATGGGCGGCCGTATTGCCGCTCATCAGGCGGGAGCCCATCGGGTAGGCCATGCCATATTGGGCGGCGGCTTCGGCATCCACTTTGCGGACTTCGGGATGATTGGCCAGCCCGAGATAGTCGTTGACACTCCACATGATGACTTCCTTACCGCGAAACATCATCCGGTTGCCGATGGGGCCTTCTAATTTGGGAAAGACATAATAACCTTCGGCTACATCTGCATGGCGCCCCAACGGGCCCATGTCCTCCATTTTGTCAAAAACGTCCATTGGAAAGTGCGTATGTTCGTGAAAAAACACCGCCTAAGCGGCCCTGTTACGAGGGCCCAAGGTACGAATAATTTGGATTGGCATCGCGAGGCATCAGTCACATCAGCCCGTGCGTCTTCATCCACTCGTCGTTGAAGATTTTGGAGAAGTACAAGTTGCCGTGATCGGGGGCCAGGATGACGACCACGTCTTTCTCGTGGAACATGTGCGCCGCATGTTTGACGGCGCTCAGCGCGGCACCGGAGGAGAAGCCGACCAGAATGCCCTCTTTGTGCGCAACTTCGCGCACGGCCCAGGCACTTTCCTTGTCATTGACTTGTACAAAGTGGTCAATGAGCTCAAAGTCCGTGTTGCCGGTAATGATATTCTTGCCCACGCCTTCGAGGAGATAAGACTTGACTTCCGATGGATCGAAGATGCCGGTCTCGTGGTATTTCTTCAGGACGGAGCCGACGGCATCTACACCCAGCACCTTGATGCGCGGGTTTTCTTCTTTGAGATAGCGCGCCACACCGGAGATGGTACCGCCGGTGCCGGAGGCCGCCACAAACCAGGTGACATTGCCGTGTGTCTGGCGCCAGATCTCCGGTCCGGTGCTGTGATAATGCGCATCGGCATTGTCGCGGTTAAAATTCTGGTTCACGTAGAAAGCACCGGGGATTTCCTTGGCCAGTTGCTTGGCACGACTGTAATAAGAGCGGGGATCCTCGGCCGGCACGCCGCTGGGACAGACTTCTACTTCGGCACCCAATGCGCGGAGTGCCGCCAGTTTTTCCGGAGAGATTTTGTCTTTGGTGGTAAAGACGCAGCGATAGCCCTTGACTGCTGCGACCATAGCCAGGCCGAAGCCCGTATTGCCTGATGTCGCTTCGACAATGGTGCCGCCGGGCTTCAAGTCCCCCCGTTTTTCGGCCTGCTCAATCATATAATGCGCAATGCGATCCTTGGTAGAGCCCGGATTGCCGGATTCGAGTTTGATGTAGAAGTTGCCCGGAATCCCCTCGAATATGCGATTGAGACGCACCAGCGGGGTATCTCCGATGGTCTCCAGGATATTCGGATAGGTACGCGCCGCATAGGGTTTGATAATGTCGGGGATTCGCTCCTCGCGGATTTTCTTGTAGGTCTCAAGTTTTAACCACTTGCTTCGTGTCAATTTGAGAGGAGTTGTCATAAGACTTGATTTGGTCAGAAAATCGCACCCGGCAACGGCCTTCCGCTGTCATCAGGGCTTATGCCTACACTACAAAGGTAGAAAAAGGATATGAAAAGACAAAATGCAAAGCCAAAATTGCGCCACCGGAAAGGGGGATCAAATAACGACAAATTCCCAAAATCAGTGCGTGAAGGCATATTGGACGATGTTGGCCCCCATTTGTAGCGCTTTCTGGCGTAAAGCCTCCGGATCCTTGTGAACTTCCCAGTCTTCCCAGCCGTCGCCCAGGTCACATTCATAATCATAAAAGCAGACCAGTCGCCCCTTGTATATCAGGCCGAAGCCCTGCGGCGGCTTGCCGTCGTGCTCGTGTATCTTGGGCAGGCCGGCCGGAAACTCAAAGGCCTGATGATAGATGGGATGTTGAAACGGCAATTCGACAAAATCCAGTTCAGGAAATACCTTCTTCATCGCCAGCCGGATGAAACGATCCAGGCCGTAGTTGTCCGATATGTGCAGAAAACCGCCTCCAATCAGATAGTTGCGCAGATTTTCCGCTTCCGCATCGGAGAAGATAATATTGCCGTGCCCGGTGATGTGAATCATCGGATAGTCAAACAATTCCGCGCTACCCACTTCCACGGTGGCATAGTCCGGATCCAGGGAAGTCCCCAAATGCTGATTGCAAAACTCCGACAGATTTTTCAGCGAGGTGGGATTGGCGTACCAGTCCCCGCCGCCATTGTATTTGAGCAAGCCGATTTTCATGGTAGGCACTTGTGCCCACACCGCACCGGCCAGCCACAACACAAGACCGAAGCTCAATAATTTTTTCATAGCGCGTCATTTATCATCCGGAAGACCGCCGCAGCGTATAGACCCGCCGTCTCGGTGCGTAGCCGGTTTGGGCCCAGGCTGACACCTGTCAGGCCATGCGCCAGCGCCAGCTCGTACTCGGCGGGCGTAAAACCGCCTTCCGGCCCAATAAAAACGACGATTTCGCGGCCCTGTTCTATCATTTCCGCTATTTTTTGCGTGGGACTGTCACCACAATAGGCGATGAGCCGCTTCGCTTGTGCAGGCGACCCCTGCACAAGCGAAGCGAAGCGCTGCAAGGGTTTTAGCTCCGGTTTGAAAACGCGCAAGGACTGCTTGGTGGCCGCGCGCACGATCTTTTCCAACCGGGGCAGCTTGAGCACCCGGCGCTCCGACCGCTCGGTAAGTATCGGCACAACGGTACGCACGCCCAGCTCCACCGCCTTCTCCAAAAACCATTCAAAACGCTCCACGCGCTTGGTCGGTGCGATGGCCACAGTCAGACCCGCCGCTGCCGGTGCCACGGTCCGGACATCGGAAACGCGCACCAAACAGGCATTTTTGTGTACCTCGATCAATGTGCCAGTACCGACCGTACCCCGTCCGTCTATCAGACGGACAAACTCTCCCACCCGCTTGCGCAGCACGCGCGCTGCGTGATGGGATTCATCCGGCGGCAGCGTACACAGCCCCTCTTGAATAGCCGCACAGAAAAATGTATCCATACCCAAAGATAGCTATTCCGTCACAAGCGGGGCTGGTATGCAACAAAACCGTTATATTCCCTGTTCTTTTAGCCGTAACAAAATACACAATGGGTACAGCTACGATGATCCTGCAGCTCATTTTGAGCTTGTCGCTATTGGTCATACTGCACGAACTGGGCCACTTCCTGGCGGCCCGCTGGTTTGGCACACGCGTGGAGCGGTTTTACTTGTTCTTCAACCCTTGGTTTTCCATATTGAAAGCCAAAAAGTACGACGGCAAATGGCACTTCAAGTGGTTCTCGCCGTCCAAGGACGAATTTCCGGACAAAGAGCCGGACCATACGGTCTATGGCATTGGCTGGCTTCCCCTCGGCGGCTACGTCAAGATTGCCGGCATGATTGATGAGAGCATGGACAAGGAGCAGATGAAGCAGCCGCCCCAGCCGTGGGAGTTTCGCACCAAGCCCGCCTGGCAGCGCCTGATCATCATGCTGGCCGGCGTCTTTGTCAATTTTGTCCTGGGCTTCCTCATCATGGGCTTTATGCTGTGGTATTACGGCGAGACCTATATCCCTATGTCCGAGGTCAACAAATACGGCATCTATGCGGATTCGCTGGGCCGCGAGCTGGGCCTTCAAAACGGCGACAAGATTCTAAAAGTCGGGGACCACGAACTACAGCAGTTCAACGACCGGCAGGTCATCCTGGATCTGGTCCTCAACGATGCCCACACCATCACCGTGGAGCGTGACGGCCGCATCCAAACACTTGAAGTCAAGCCATCCGTCATCCAATCGCTGGCGGCCCAAAAAAATCAACATCTGGCCTTATTTTATCCCCAATTTCCCTTTGAAGCGGCCGAGGTACTCAAAGACAGTCCGGCCCAAAGGGCCGGTATCCGCGAAGGCGACCGACTCATCGGTATTGACAGCATTGAGACGCCCTATTTCTACGCCTTCTTGGACTTTGTGACGAAGCATCCCGGCAAAGAGACTACCGTCCGTCTCATCCGCCCACAAGCCGATGGCACCAAAAAGACCCTGAGCCTGCCCGTCAAGATCGGCTCCGATGGCAAACTCGGCATCCGCCCCTATCCGCCGGAGCACTACTTCCGCGTCGAAAAAGTACGCTACTCACTGGCACGTGCCCTGCCGGCAGGGGTGCGGAAGGGATGGGGCTTTATCAATGGCCAGATCAAAGGATTTGCCCAAATGTTTAAGGGCAAGATCAAGGCCACCGACAGCCTTGGCGGCTTCGGCGCCTTCGCCAAAATGTACGGCCATCGTTGGGATTGGATCCGCTTTTGGCGCGTCACCGCCATCGTATCCCTCCTGCTCGGCTTTATCAATCTGCTGCCCATCCCCGCCTTGGACGGTGGCTACGCCCTGTTCCTGCTGTTTGAAGTGCTCACCGGCATCAAGCCGAGTGACAAGTTTGTGGAGACAGCCGTGACCATCGGCTTCATCCTGTTGATGGGACTCTTCCTGTTTTCCAACGGGCTTGACGTCTGGCGCGCCTTCGGCAAGTAATGTGATGCAAATGAAGGATTATTTCGCATACTTCGGCCTGCCGGTGCGATTTCATCCGGACGAGCGGGAGCTCAAGCGGCGATTCCTGCAAAAGAGCCGCGAGACACACCCGGATTTCTATACCCTGGCCACACCGGAAGCACAGGAACAGGCCCTGGCCGAGAGTGCCCTCAACAACGAGGCCTACAAGATACTGTCAGACAAGCACAGCCGCATCCGCTATCTCTTGGAATACTTTGACGTCCTGCGAGATGAGGAGAAGGAGCAGGTCTCACCGGCCTTTCTGATGGAGATGATGGAACTCAACGAACAACTGAGCGAAGCGGCCTTTGATCCGGAGCTCCGCGCCACTGTCAAGGAGCAGATAGAAACAAAACACCAACAGGTAGAAGCGGAAATGGACCGGCTTACCACTGCCTTTGATCAAAGCCAGGATCGGAGCTTACTCGAAAAAATCAAGGCGCTTTATTTCCAATTGAAGTATTTGAAGAGATTGTTTGCGCGTCTTGCAGACGCGCGCGGTTTGTGACGGCATAACGGCGCAGCATAATGATGCAACAGCGCGAGCATTTCAACAGCAAAAGCGTTTCAACACAATTCGTAATTATGAATCGGCCGGGCGGTACAATGGCACAAAAAAAGCGCTCCGTTATCCGGAGCGCTTTTTGCTTTGTAGCGGGGACAGGACTTGAACCTGCGACCTTCGGGTTATGAGCCCGACGAGCTACCAACTGCTCCACCCCGCGATATATTCCAAAATGGGATGCAAAGGTATTGTTTTTATTTTAAGTATGCAAGACCTTCTCCCATTTTTTCCCAGGCGGAAGACTTTGTCGCAGGAATGGGTAGCAAAGCAGCCCTTGATTTACCTTGCCTTGAATTGCATTGCATTGCATTGCCGTCGGCTTTAGCCGACGGGAACGAAAAGCAAAAGAAAAATAGGGGCTTTAGCCCCGTCAGCTGACAAAGATTCAGGGCAAAAACAGCGGGTACCTAAAAAGTTACCAGGAAGTACCGATTAGCCTTTTGCCGGCGCCCGCCGGCAAAATATTCCTTCTAACCGCTGATTGGAATGTGCAATCGTGTCGCTCCTGACGGAGCTAAATTATTGGGGAGCAGCCACTACTACAAAGGTCCAACTCCTACGGAGCTCACCAAATATATACTGTTCAGGTGCCCGCTGTTTTTAACACGGTTGCCCAAATAAATGATAGGGGATGTACGGGAGCGAAGTTCGCAATGGGGCCAATGCAGTCCCGTAGGGACGAAAGCTTTGTAACCCAAAGCCCAACCCACATTTCAAGCTCCGTAGGAGCGAAACTTGTCAAACCGCGACATTCCCGAGGCTTGTCCCCAACATGTTCGTAACGGGTATAAATGCAGCACCGCTATACCGTTATACCGTCCCGGGTCCGAAAAAAGAGCGGCCCCGCCTGCGATGCAGGCGGGGCCGCCAAACCTATTTAGCGCGTGAGCGCAAAAAACCATTCATCTCAATCCGGTCAATACAGACGGCTGACCACCAATTTCTTGGTGACAAAGTCGCCATTTGATGCTTCGACCTGGACATGGTAGTAGCCGTTCACAAACTTGTCGAGGCTGATGCGCAACGGCGCAGCACCTACTTCGTCAAGCTCAATAGAACGGATGACTTGTCCAAGTTGGTCGGTGATCCGGACGGTAGCTGCCTGCCCTTTGAACGGAAGCAGATCAATCATGAAGTATTCGCCGGCAGGATTGGGGAATACAGTCACTGCTTCGCGAGAGCCGAATACGGCCTGCTCACGGTTAGAGACATACTGCTTACCGAGCTTGGTGATAGCGACTACACGATAGTAGTTGACGCCTTCCATCGGCTGCAAGTCCCGGTATGTGTAATTAACCGTCACGCGAGAGGCCGTTTTCTGGCTGGCTACTTGCGCAATCGGCGTGAAGTGTTCGCCATCCACGGAGCGCTCCACGACAAAGTAGTCATTGACATCACCGGTGTTGTTCTGCCAGGTCAAATTGGCCGTAAACCGGTCGCTGTCCAGATTCAAGGCCATGATACGTGCCGCGGAGGCATCACTGCTACCACCACAAGCAGTGGCATCACCGGACATGTGGATGTTCAGATCCATGTTGCCATCTTCGTTGAGCCAGTAGTTGGCATACGGCTGATCAATCACTTCATAGCCCAACCAAGTGGTGCCGCCGAAGTCGTCCCAGTCGCCAAACAAAGCTGCACCGGTACCGATTTGGAACGGATGCATGACATTCCAGACATTGATGAGCGCACCGTCCATGTCATCCAGGCCGGTGATCGTACCGGTCACGTCTGTATAGTAGTACCAGTCGGACTTATCCGGCGTATAGCAATATTCGGCATCGGAGGCATCGGACGGCATGTCAAAGGTGCGACCTGAGAAGTCCAGTTCGAGTTGGAACTTGACGCTGTGGTCATAGTGGTTGCGCACCTTCATGGACAAGTGGGCCGTACCATCGGTGTATTCGATGAACTGAGGCGATCCGACTGCTTCGTAGTGGGTCATCTCGGGATCATCCCAGAACTCATCAACCACATTCAGCGCATAGAAGGCATAGTCCAGATCCAAGTTGCACTGATAGGCATTCCACACATCCCGCACGGCACACTGTTGTACGTCCGGAGCACAAGTGCTCGCATCGCCGCTCAGGTTGAAGTTCAGGTCGGCATGTGCCGTACCCCAATCATCCAAGGTGATGGAGGGATCGTTGGGTTGGCTGATGACCGTCAGGGCCACCCAGGAAGTGAATCCGAAGACATCTTCGTGCAAATTAGCACCTGTGCCGAGCTGCGGCATATACATGCTGTGCTCTCCGTGAATAACGGCACCTTCCAGCGCATCCAAACCGGTGATCGTGCCGGTCATGGCAGTGTAGTAGTACCAGTCATTCATATCGGAAGAGAAGCAGTAGGGCGCATGCGGATTGTCATTGTAGGCCGTCTTACCGGTCAGTGTGAAATCCAGCGCAAACTTGATGTTGGCGTTGGTATTATTCACGACTGTAGCGGTAAAGTGAGCCGTACCATCCTCATACTCGGTAAACGTACCATCAGAAACGAGGTGGTAGTTTTTGCTCACATTGGACATGCCGAAGATCAAATCCTCCGCCCAGAAGGTGCTGTGTACGGTGCCATTGCACTGCAACAAGTCGGTGATAGTGCGTGTCGTACAAACGGCGGGACCGTCATAAGTAACCGTAATCGTGAAACTGCAAGTCTCGGTATTGCCACAACCATCGGTTGCTTCATACGTGACGGTATATGTGCCCACGGCCAGCATATCACCACTCGCCGGACCGGATGTCTGTGTGATGGTGACGCTGCCTACCGAACAAGTGGAGGTCGCTGTAGGTGCATCCCAAGTCACGACAGCACCGTCAGGTGACGAGGCGGAGATATTCATATCCGCGTTGCAGTTGAAGGTCAGCGTACCGGTCGGCTGGCTGATGATAAAGCCGGCGTCAATATTGGTGACGTCTTCTCCGGCACCGACGTTGAAGCAGTCGGTAAAGCCGCTCCAGCCTTGATTCAAGTCGCTGTCCACATTGTCATCGCTACCGGCATTGGTCGGAGCCGGAACAGAGTTAACGGGCCCGACAAATTTGACTTTATACTCGCCCGGTGCGACATCGGTAAACTGGTAGTGACCGTTGGCATCGGTATAAGTCTGTCCCTTCCAGTTGCCGCTGCAATCGGTCAGCATGACAAAGACATTCTCGATGCCGGGCTCACCCGGATCCTGGATGCCGTTTTCGTTCAGATCCTGCCATACGAAATCACCTACCGTACCCGGAGTCAACGGTTGTCCGGCTTCGACAGTGACGGTGAAGCTGCAAGTCTGGAAGTTGTTGCAAGCATCGGAAGCGGCGTAAGAAACGGTCTGTGTACCAATAGCCATCGGCATGTTGTTCATCGGGCCGGATGTTTGATTGACGGTAGCGCCGCCGGCACTACAAGTCGTGGAGACGGTGGGCTCAGTCCAAGAGACCACAGCCGTATTCTGACCGGCGGGCGCGACAACGGTCACATTGTCCGGACAAGTGAGCGTAAGTACGCCGCCCACGGCACCATCCGGTACAAAGCCAGCGTCAATATCGGTGCGGTTTTCACCGGAGGCCAAGGTGAAGCAGTCAGTGAAGCCGGTCCAGCCCTGGTTGACATCATTGTCCACGGTGCCGTCGCTGCCGGCATGTGTGGGCGCAACGGTATGATTGGCCGGTGCTACAAATTTGATTTTGTAGTTGCCGGGCGTCAGGTTGTCAAACAGATAATGACCATTGGCATCGGAAGTGGTCTGTCCTTTCCAGTTGCCATCACAGTCTGTCAGCATGATAAAGACGTTGGCGATTCCGGGCTCACCCGGATCCTGGATGCCGTTGCCATTGGTGTCTTCCCAGACAAAGTCACCGACAGAAGCCGGATCATTGCCGGTGCCGCCGGAGCAAGTAGCCGGCGGATTGACGACGACGTCAAATGTACAGTTGGAATTGTCGTTGTCCGTGATGGAGAAGCTGACCTGACCATCGGCAATTGCATAGGGGCCGAAAGTGTACGGGCTATGCGCATTGTTCATATCAGTGGTGGCACCGCCACCGGTCCAACCCCAGTCAGCACCTGTGGTGACAGTCAAGTCAAAAGTAAAGTTATCATCACTCGGGTCGTTGGGTGTACCGTTGTCATTGCAAAGTACATTGTCAATATTGGCGACAATCGGTACGTCACAGCCACCGTTGCCGGATTCAGGTACCATACCGGCGTCCACATCAGATTTGTTCTCGCCGGAAGCCAAAGTAAAGCAATCGGTGAAGCCTGTCCAGCCGGGCAAGACATCACTGTCCACGGCATCATCGCTGCCGGCATCAGTGGGCGAATAAGATACATAGCCAGGCTTTAGACCAAACTTGATCTTGTAGGTGCCTGGGGTCAGATTGTCAAACTGGTAGTGTCCATTGGCATCGGTCAGCATGTTGTTGACCCAGTTGCCGTTGCAGTCCGTGATCATCACGAAAACCCCTTCAATGCCGG
>JALVEF010000182.1 GCA_027031185.1 Saprospiraceae bacterium | reverse complement strand
CACCCCATTGTCCACCTTGTAAAATTCACTCTCATCGGAAGTCGGATCACCTATAATAGTACAACTACTCAGCAGCGGGCTGGTGCCGCCGGCCCATACGCCGCGCCCGTAGCCGATGCCGATATCCTTGAAGTGACACTTGGAAACAGTCATCTGGCCATCAAAATTTAATATACCGCCTGCAAGTCCTTTGAAGGAACAGTTCTCCACCGAGATATTGGTCTCTCCCCAGTTTTTGATGGCGATGGCCGGCCCAGCCAGATCGGGATCGGCGACAAACTCGCAGTTGACAAATCCTGAGAACGAGGGCTTATCATATTTCATAAACTGAATGCCCCAGCGATTATTCACGAAATGTGAATTTTCTGCATACACAAAGCCGCCCCAGTAGGTATCATTGGGCCAGGGTTTGGTACTTCCCCCAAAGATGGGGAAGTAAGCATATTCGATGGTTGCATCGTTTTTAAGCAAAACTATTCCCGGATCAGTGGGCTGTTGATCGTATGTACTAAGTCGCATATCGGGCGATTGGTACACATCGGTATTGCCTTCCACAAAGATGCCTCGCCATCTGTCTTCTACGTTTGTGGGATCCAGCGCAAACCATTTGGTTTTGTTGTGTGTGATCTTTGCATGGGCCCCGTCAAGAACCAATCTGGCACCTCGTTCCACATAGATATGTGCATCTGTGGCCATGCCCATCTCACACCGGACGATCAGCTCACCACCGGTTTCGATGCGTATGTCGGTGTTGAGTTTTTTATCCACGCACCACTCAACAGTCTCACCATTATGGATAACGATGTCATGCGAGTCATCCTTGGTGCCATAATCAGTACCGACTGCCTTGTAAGTGATGCCGGCCGAATTGGGACTTTCCAGCCAATAATTCATTCTGGCGATTTGACTGTAAGTCAGGCCCCAACTGGGGTGATGTCCAGGGCCAGCCATCAAATTTCCATCTTGAGATATATCGTACAATCCCATAGCATGTCCGAGTTCATGCATAAAAAGAATAGTAATATCCCAGTGCGGATAGGTATTGCCGCCGTTTCCTTGGTATGAAGTGTACAATCCTCTTAACAGGATTGACGGTTCCGGATAAATCGGCAAAAAGGAATAACCACCCGGAGTAAAATTGTAGCCGCTCCCGTTATTCTCCGCCCGACAGCCGGTAATGAATATGTGAATAATGTCCGGGTCTATATCAGGATGACCTTCCACATATTCGGCATACATGGCTGATTTGACACCTATCCAATCTGTACCGGAATGCCAAAAGTAGGTATTCTGGTAAAACCTGATATCCTCGAGCTGGATCCGGACATGTGTGTCGTATTGCGGGTCACTCGGGTTCGTGGGAAGCGGCACAGGCGTCTTCGCAAAATGTTGATTGGCATCCCAGACCAGGATATTCAAATATTGCTTATCCTGGTCATTATCTTGGAAATTGCCACTGCCATCGTCTTTTTGAATCACATGAAACATCACTCTCACTTTCCTTATCGGCGTTTCCAGGTACAAGTCGGGGCGATACTTTCCTATTGCTTGGCAGGAGCCGCTGCAATCCAACGGTTCGGTCAGTGCGGGTGGGTTGGATGTCCCTGAATCATCCATACCACATTCTACGGCCTGCGCAACCATATCCGCAGGCGCCCAAAGCAGTAAAAAAAACAAAAAAAGCAGGAAGAATGACGCCCAATACCCAAATTTTATTTGGGGGGGGCAGGTTTAGCCAAATTAAATTTGGCAAAAAAGATGGTTGGCAGATCAACATTCCAACCATTTCGAGAGAGATCAAAAGATTTCATAACATTTTGATTTAGGTAAAAAAATCCGTTTACAGGTACATGCAAACGCTTACACGTGCCAATGTATGCCATTTTATTTTATTATGCAAACTTTTTTCTGCAAATTTCTGTAAAGCGGTTGTTTATTTGCAATTCCATGCGCTTATTTGCTCAACCTGCTATATTGGATAGGTACGGATGAGTAAGGTTTGCCAAGCCATGGGCTTGGCTGCTTTGGATAATGTGAAGCGGCAGAAGGCTGTGCCCGGGAAGCTTTGGCAAATCGATCGGGGTGCTAAGCGGGAGGCGTACTCCGATTCCTACGCGTTGAGAAGAGGAGCGCAAATCGAAGATTTGCTTTTGCCCCAAAAGGGCGCTTTGCCCTGAGTGTTTGGGACTTTTTTAGAAAGCCCCAAGTAAGTGCGGGACCGCTACGGTCGGTGAGCGATGGGCTGAGCGGAGTCGAAGCCCGGAGTCGAACCGCACCGTTATACCGCTATACCGCTATACCGTTAAACCGCTATACCGTACTCAAACCCGGAAAAGCAAAAAATCTACTTTTTTAAAGTACAATTTTAGTTTTTTCCTACTTTTTTAAAATAGTGGCTTAAAAAAGTGTATATTCGCGATATGAAGTACATCGTAAGAAAGGCGGAAACAGCCATTCGGGCACATCTTGCCAAGCCGGAGATAACCATCATTTTGGGGCCCCGGCAAGTCGGGAAGACGACACTGATGAAAAAGCTGATGGCCGAAATCCGGCAAACCGGCAGACCGGTGGGCTTTTACAACCTGGATATTGATACGGCATCCGGTTTGTTTTCTACGCAGCAGCACTTCCTGGATGCCTTACGTCTGGAATTTGCCGAAAAGCCGGCAGTGGTTTTTATTGACGAAATCCAACGCCTCCAAAATGCCGGACTGTTTCTCAAAGGACTTTACGACCGGGACCTGCCTTACAAATTTGTGGTGAGTGGCTCGGGCAGCCTGGAACTCAAGGAGAAAGTAATCGAATCGCTGGCCGGGCGGAAGCGTGTGTTTCATTTGATGCCCCTGAGTTTCAGGGAGTTTTTTCACTACAAAACGGACTACAAATACAAAGGCAAGTGGCGGCAAGCGGCCGATGTCTATCCGGACCTGATGGACAGGCTCATGAAAGAGTACCTGGTATTCGGAGGCTATCCGAAAGTCGTATTGGCAGAGGACGAAAAGGAAAAGAGAGCCGAGTTGCAGGAAATTATATTGAGTTATTTGGACAGAGATGTAGCTGCCATCATAGGCGTGAACCACCCCGGGGCTTATCAGCGTTTGATGCGCCTGATGGCGCAGCGTACAGGGCATTTTGTCAATTATTCCGGCCTGGCGGTTCTGGCCGGGCTGAGTTCTCCCACGGTAAAAAAATATTTATGGTATCTGCAAAAGACTTTTATGATAAACTGCATACCGCCTTTTTTCCGAAATCCCGAAAAAGAGATTGTTAAATCTCCGGCATGCTATTTTACGGACCTCGGCATAGTAAATTGGAACCGGCGGGACTTCCGGATCTTTTCATCTGAAGTCAACACCGGCATGATATTCCAAAATTTCGTCTTTCTGCAGCTGCGGGACATGTTGGCAGACAGCTTTTTTGAACTCAAGACCTGGCGAACTAAGGCAAAAGCAGAAGTGGACTTCGTCATAGATACCGGCCACAAGCCTCTACCCGTGGAAGTAAAATTTTCGGATTTCCACAAGCCACATATCCCCGCTTCCCTCAAAAATTTCATTCGAAGCTATCATCCCGAACGCGCCTACATGATTTGCAAAAACGGCGATTGGGTGACACACTACCTGAACACGGAAATACATATTATCCCTTACCGGAAACTTTATTCGATACCGGTCAATGTCAAATAATAATTACGGTAACTGTTTGGGTGCTCCTGTTTTTAGGGATAAAATAGGCATTTTTGTGTATGCCGAAGGTGTATGCACAGATCAAACCGGTTTACGAGTTTAT
>JALVEF010000181.1 GCA_027031185.1 Saprospiraceae bacterium | reverse complement strand
GCTTATCCACCGGATTGATGATCTGCGGCGGATCACGCGGGATGACCTGAACGGTCAGGCAACTTTGTCCCAATATTTCATCATTACTTGCACGAAAAACTGTCAAACAGGTCTCATACTGCCCCGAGGGCAGGCTCCGATGATTGCGAATGTATTGCTCAATGCCCGGATCCAGGGTACCGATATTCAGGTCGGCAAAGTCCGTGGGCTCCACATCGAATTGTTCCATGACCTGACGAATGGAACCTCGATTGGAGCCGGGCATGACCGTGATAGGATAGTCATGGTCATAGTTGGCCGTGGTGACGTCCACACCGGTCCCCTTGACCGTGATGCGGTAATAAACTTCAACATCTCCGGACGTGGGATTATTGACGGTGACCAGGATTTGATCAAAAAAGACTTCCAGGTAACCGGCGCTCAAACCTCCGGCGTTGGCAATTACTACATCCCAGTTTTGGCCAAATACGACCGTCTGCCACATCAGCATTAGTACGGTGGCCAGACTTTTGATGATACCGGGTCTTGTCGTTTGCATGTTGACAGATTTTAGGATTGAGCTTCACGCTCTAAAAAGACATATTAAAATTCGCGCTTCCGGACAAGGCGGAAAAAGCATTCAACAAGCGGCTGTTACGCTTCCGGTAAGCCAAAGCCAGCGAAAGCGTCCCTTTTTTCACAATGCGATAGGACAAAGCCGTGCGGGCGTTCCAATAGCTGCCGTCCGGCTCGCCGTCCGTTTTATTCAAGTGGTATCCGAAGTTGGCACGAGTGCGCCACTTCTTACCGAATTTCTTACTTATTCGTACATTGCCCCCCAGGCGCTGTACGTCCTGGTCCCGGGTGTACTGGATCAGGTTGGCGGTAATCCCGTAGCTCAGCCCGCTTTTTTTATGCCGCTTGCTGTAGCCGACGGCATACATAGACGATGAATTGCCGCCGATGATGTGTTGGTCTTGAATCAGATTGAACGTGTTTTTCGAAAACCGGAGCGAGATCTTCCCGGATGGCGATGCACCCGGTGCAAAGCGGATTTGGGCGTTGTATCCGGTATTGCCGGCACTGATGTAGAGCGAATCCTGGAACTCCTGCAGGCGGGACTCCCGGGAAGTGCTGAAGTTGTTGTAGCCGAAGTTCATGTCAAAGCGGCGCCCGGCCCGGTATTGGCCGGCTATGTTGTAGATGAGCTGTTTCTCTGTCGTGATGAAGTAGTTTTTGGAATTGTCCGTTTGGATACCCGCCTGGGCGCTCAGATTCAGCTTGGAGCGAAACAGGGCGGCCGAGGTGGTCACCAGGTAGTGGTTAATATTATTGCGCAGATAGGTGATACCCAGGGCGGCGTAGTTGGGGTCCACGTGCTCATAACGCAGGCCGACGGTGACGCGCCCCACGGTTAAGCTGGCATCGGCATTGTAGGCGAGATAATAGCGGCTGGACTCATTGATGGGCATCAGGGCGTCCGACCACTTTTTTAATGAGGGGTCAAAATCTATTGGGCGGGCCCGCTTGTCCTCATTCATCACGCTGGCTGCGACCTCCGCTGAGAGTGTCAGTCGCCGGAACAGCATGGCGCCGGCAGCCACCGACGCGGCCAGATTCTCTTTCGGCTTGATATTCAAGCTGTCCAGTACCGCCACATCGCCGGTCGTCTCATCGTCCACGGCCTTCATCAGGTGGATCAAGAAGTGATTGTTACCTTTCTCCACACCGATCTTGCCGGCGATGATTTTTCGCTTATAGTACAGGTAGTCGCGCCCCGCAAAGTCCGGATGATTGTAGCCATAGTCATAGCGCCGCGCCATATTGCCGTAATAGGCCGAGAAGCGGAAGATGCCCGGCTTCAGGTCCAGGCCACCGCCCACCATGTTGATACCGGACAGCAGATAGCGGGACAGCTGAAAGGACCGGTAGCCACCGTGTACCGTGATCCACTTGTACGAAGGGCTCAGGCCGAAGGACTGGAAGGACGGTCGCGAAAAGGAAAACTCCTGATCCGAATACCGGAAGCTGACGGGCACGTCCAGCGCCCCGAAAAACCTGGCGTTGAGGCTTATCTGGGCATAGGAGCCGAAGTTGTTGGCATACGTGGTGCGTGTCGAAGCAGCATAGCGCCCGCCCATACCAAAACTGCCGGTCAGCTTGACAGGTGGCGCTTTGATGGCTTGTTCCACATCTTGTGCCGCTGCACTGCCGGCATACAAAATCACCGCCCATATTACTAGTGGTAATAAACGTCTCATACCGGTACCCAAATTTTTTGGCGCCTGGCATCGCGTAACCCGCCGAAACACAACACAGGGGAACCCGGTGAAACGAGTGCGCGATGAGCCAGCAAGGTGCCCACAATTTTTTCGAGGCGATTATCCGGATTTTACAGGCTTTGCTCCACGGGCAATGCGTGCGGATCCTGAATAATCTCAATGAAGGGAGCCCAATTATTGTGCTGTAAAAGTAGGCTATCGGCCAATAAAACGCACCCGGAAAAGAGTATTCGGCGTATTTGGCCTATTATTCGGCGCTTTTTGTTGCGTATCCTGCATCTGTCGCCGTGCGATTGATGGAGAAGCGGTGTACGGCAATAGAGTGTTGCGGATGATGCGCATTGAGTGGATGCTACCGGATATGGTGCGGATGAACGGGATTCAACCCTTACGGCGCCGAAGGCGTCGTCCCCTTTCTCTTTTCTCTCTTCCACCCAGCAGCTTTTGCGCCAGGTCCGGACGCTTCAGCTGCCGAAGCCGACGTGCAATGGCTTCACGAAATTCGGGCTTGTACCAAAAAAAGAAGCGGTGCTGGGCTTCTCGCTCTTTCTTGGTTTTGGCGGTGTAGAGGGGCTTTAGCGTGTAGGGATGCAGGCCCGAATAGTAGGCTACCGTGGCTACCGTCATCGGTGTAGGTGTAAAGCCCTGTACCTGTTCCAACCGGAAGCCCAGATCCTTGGTCCTGGCTGCCAGGTCGGCCATGTCCGCTTCCTCGCAACCCGGGTGGGCGGAGATAAAGTAGGGGATGAGCGGCTGTCTTAGGCCGGCTTCGCGGTTGTACCGGTCAAACATCTTTTTGAAGGCAAAGAAATAGTCAAAAGACGGCTTGCGCATCACCTTCAGGGTCTTTTCGGACGTGTGCTCAGGGGCTACCTTGAGCCGGCCGGACACGTGGCGGCTCACCAGTTGTTCCATGTATTCCCGGATGCTGCGCCGGTCCGCCCGCTTGTTGAATGCCGGTACGAGCAAGTCGTAGCGGATGCCGCTGCCGATGGTGGCCTTTTTGACCTTGGGGTGGGCGTCCACTTTGCGGTAGATAGCCGTCATGGCATCGTGCGAGGTGTCCAGGTTGGAGCAGACGACCGGATAAATACAGGACGGACTCTGGCACCGGTCACAGATGGATTGGTCTATGCCCTTCATCTTGTACATATTGGCCGACGGGCCGCCCAGGTCGGTGATGTAACCCTTGAAATCGGGCATGCGCGTGATGTCGTCCACTTCTTTCAGGATGGAAGCTTCGGAACGCGAGGCGATGAACTTGCCCTGATGTGCTGAAATCGTACAAAAGCTGCATCCGCCGAAACAGCCGCGGTGCATATTGACCGAAAACTTGATCATCTCATAGGCCGGGATTGGCCCGCGCTTGCGGTACTTGGGGTGGGGCAGTCGTGTGTAGGGCAGGTCAAAGGAAGCGTCTATTTCCTCTTCGGTCATGGGCGTGAACGGCGGGTTGATGACGAGGTAGTCTGTCCCCACTCGCTGGATGATGCGGCGGCCGTAGATTTTGTTGGATTCGATTTCCACTACTTTGAAATTGGCAGCAAAAGCACGTTTGTCGGCCAGACATTCCTCATGGGGGTGCAATTCGACATCTTCAAAATCGGTGGTTGGCGGCAGGCCTGCCGCCATGGGGATCAGATAGGCCGTCTGTGGAATGTCCCGGACGGTATCCGGTCGCGCGCCGTGACGGATGGCGTGCAGCAGGGCCAGGAGGGGTTTTTCGCCCATGCCATAGATGAGCAGGTCGGCGCCGGAAGTTTTGAGAATGGTCGGCATCAGGCGATCGGACCAATAGTCGTAATGCGTGACGCGGCGCAGCGAGGCCTCGATGCCCCCGATGACGACGGGTACGTCCGGATAGAGTTGTTTCAGGATGCGTGTGTAAGTGGTGACGGCATAGTCGGGGCGGAAGCCGTGTGCGCCGCCCGGTGTATAGGCATCGTTGGAGCGCCGCCGTTTGTTGGCTGTGTAGTGATTGACCATCGAGTCCATATTGCCTGCCGTCACGGCAAAGAAATATTTCGGGCGGCCAAACTTTTTGAAGTCGCGCAAGTCATCTTGCCAGTTGGGTTGCGGCACGATGGCCACGCGGAAGCCCTCGCGCTGCATGAGGCGCCCGATGACGGCGGCACCAAAGGCAGGATGGTCCACGTACGCATCACCGGTAATCAGGACGATGTCCACTTCATCCCAGCCGTGGTAGGTCAGTTCCTTTTTGGTGATGGGCAACCACCGCGTCCAATCCGTTTTTTGTGACCGGTCCATGTGTGCTAAACCCCCGCATTTGCAAAAGGTTGCCCGGAGCTGTCGCGGCGAGATACGAGATGCCCCCATCTCGTATCTCGCCGCGACTTTTGACCCTCGCTTCGTTAAAGATTTATTAATCATCAAAACCGGATTATACACTGTACACAATAAATGCGTCTAATCAATAAAACCACCGGCTGTGATCATCCTGATTGTCATATTAATATTTTTAATTTTGGCCTACGCCTATCAAATGCGTACAGAGTGGTAGTGCCCGCTTGTCCGGCGGGCCGGTTGTATAGTTCCGTCTTTCCCCGGGCGGGTACCTAAACAGTTACACAGTTACAAAAGAAAAAGTTTGCGGCGTGGCCGCCGCGAGGTCACGGTAAGGCGGTGTATGGGCACGGCGGCTTTGTGGGAAAAACAAGTCGCCTCTGCCTTTTGGTCTAAAAAAAGATAGCTTTCATATAAGCGTGTCTTCCATCGCACGAAAAAGCACTATACTTGCAAAAAAGCTGGATGATGCGCAGAAGTGCTTTCATACTATTGGCCGTATGGGTGTGCCTGCCTGCCCGGGCACAGGAGGAATGGACCTTGCGCCGGTGCATCGAACAGGCCCGGGAAAACAGCATCACCGTCCAAAAGAGCCGACTCGGCACCGAACTAAACGAATTGTCGCTCCGCGAGGCGCGCGCCGCGCGCCTGCCCAATCTCAGCCTGAGTACCGGCTTTTTTGAACAATTCGGCCGCACCATTGACCCCACGACCAACACATTCGCCAATCAGAAAATCGGCTCCAGCCGGGCCAGCCTGAATACCGGCCTGACCCTCTTCAACGCCGGCCGCATCAACCATACCATCCAACGGGCGCGTCTCAATGTGGAGGCGGCTCATCTCAATGACCAAAGCGCGCGTGATGATCTGGCGCTCAACGTCGCCCTGGTGTATTTTCAAATTCTCTTTGCACAGGATCAGGTGGATATTGCCCGCAAACGCCGGGAATTGGCCCGGCAGCAAATCGAACGCACCAAAGCACTCATCGAAGCCGGCAGCCTGCCCGCCAACGAAATTCTCAACTTTCAATCCAAACTGGCGGATGCCGAGCAGCAGGTCGTCGCCGCCGAAAACAGTCTCGATGCCGCCTACCTGCAGCTCAGGCAAATGCTCCGCACCGACGAGGACATTCGCATCCGGCGTGTCCCCGTGGAAGCCCGTATCGAAGCAGACATCCCCGATGAAGAAACGGTTTTCCGGGCCGCCGTGGCACGCTTGCCGGCCATCCGCGCCGCCCAACTGCAGGTGCGGAGCAGCCGCCTGGGAGTAAAGATAGCCAAAAGTGCCTTATGGCCCACGCTCACCATCGGCGGCTCCATGTCCACCAACTATTCGTCACTGTCCAAAAAACTGGATGGTTTTGAGGTCGTCACCATCCCGCAGCAGGTCTCCATCAATGGCTCGCCGGCTGTGCTGGAAGTGCCGCGCCAGATCCCTGTCCTGAAAGACAATCCCTTCCCGAACCAACTCGACGAAAATTTCGGACAGAGCTTTGGTCTCAACCTGAGCGTCCCCATTTACCAAAATTATCGCTCCGCGGCTGCCGTCCAGCGCGCGCGCATCGCCGTCCGGCAGGCAGAGTTGGATGAGATGCAGGCCCGGTACAACTTGCGCACGACCATCCAAAAAGCGGTACATCAGGCGCGTGCGGCACGCCAGCAATTGCGCGCCGCCCAAAAGGCCTATGAGGCCGCTTTGGCCGTCTTGCGCAATACACAAGAAAAATACGACGCCGGCGCTGCCGGCGCATTTGAATTGACAACGGCCAAAACCAATGCCGACATTGCAGAAAATAATCTGCTCAGCGCCAGGTATGATCTGTTCTTCAAGCGCAAGATCCTGGATTTTTATCTCGGCAAAGATCTCTCGCGTTAAAACACACGGACGATGGCAACCAACAAAAAGCAAATTCGCAATTTCATCTTATTGGCCCTCATGGTCTTGGTCCTGGTGGTCGCGGGGAAAAAATTTTCCGGCGACAAGGCCATAAGTGTCCGGGCCACGGAAGTCAAAGCGCGTGATATCCAGGAGACGGTGCTTGCCTCGGGCAAGATATTTCCCAAAACCGAAGTGAAAATTTCCTCTGATGTCTCCGGCGAAGTGGTGGAGCTCTACGTAAAGGAAGGGGATACCGTCCGTGCGGGCCAATTGCTGGCGCGTGTCAATCCCGACAGCTATGAGTCGGCCGTCGAACGGGCCCGGGCTTCTGTCAACAGTGCACGTGCCCAGGAAGCCAACGCACGCGCCCAGGCCGAGGGGGCCAAAGCGCGGAAGATACAGGCCGAAGCACAGCTGGATCAGGTTCAGGCACAATATGACAATGCCAAACGCGCCTTTGAACGCTCAAAAAAACTGCACGAAAAGGGCGTGATCTCCCAATCGGAGTTGGAGACCGCACAAACTTCTCTGGCCTCGGCAGAGGCCAATCTCAAATCCGCGCGTGCGGCGGTGGCCTCTGCGACGGCTGCCTACAATTCCGCCCGCGAGTCAGTGCGTGCCGCCGGCTACAATGTACAGAATGCACTCGCCGGCCTGAAAGAGATGCGCACCAGCCTGCGCAAGACCAGCATCCGTGCACCCATGACGGGCATCTTGTCCAGTCTCAGCATCGAAAAGGGCGAGCGCGTGGTCGGCACCATTCAGATGGCCGGTACGGAGATGATGCGCATTTCGGACTTTTCCGTCATGGAAGCCCAGGTGGATGTCAGCGAGACCAATGTCCTGCAAGTGGAAGTCGGCGACACGGCGGAGATTGAGATAGACGCCTATCCTGATCGCAAGTTCCGCGGAACGGTATCCGAGATTGGCAACTCTGCCGCTAATCTCAGCGGTCTGAAGGCTGCTACCGATCAGGCCATCAACTTCACGGTCAAAATCAAGATAGACCCGGCATCATATCAAGATTTGATCCGGCCGGGCCGGCCCTTCCCACTCCGGCCGGGCATGTCCGCCAGTGCCGAAATTTTCACGCACAAGGTAACCGGTGTGCCGGCCGTGCCCTTGACGGCAGTGACTACGCGCGAGAAGGAAGAAGGAGACAATGCCGACGATCGCGTGCAGATTGTCGTATTCCGCATAGACGGTGATACGGTATCCATGCTGCCTGTCAAGACCGGCATCCAGGACGACGAATACATTCAAATCATCTCCGGTGTCAAGGTCGGCGACAAAGTCGTCAGCGGGCCGGGCAAAGCGGTGTCCCGTACCTTAAAAAATGGCATGCGCGTCAAAGTGATGCACAAAAAAGACAAGACAAAGCAATAAGTCAATTAAAAATGAAAAATTAAAGTAACTGTTTAGGTGCTCCTGTTTTTAGGGATAAAATAGGCATTTTCGTGGATGTCGAAGGTAAAATTTTCGATGCGTAGCAGCGCTACGTGAGAAAATTTTACCAAAGACAGGCTCGAAAAGGCCATTTTAGCGCAAAAACAGCGGGTACCTAAACAGTTACAAATTAAAAATGAAAAATTTTACGGTGAGCGAAGTCGAACCGAGTTGAATTGCTGGCGCGTTGAATACTTGCATTCGAACCGGGCCATATCGAAGCCTTTTTGCAGCTGTGTGCCGACACCCCGCTATACCATATCCCGAATGCCGGCAAAACAAGCTTCTCTGTTCATTGCCTTGCCTTGGATTACTTTGTTTTGCCTTGCCGTCAGCTTTAGCTGACGGTCAGAAGGCAATATACTAATCGGGGCTTCAGCCCCAAAAATGGGCCGGGAATTTGGGGCTGAAGCCCCCAATATTCCTTGTTTTGTTCCGGCGGCTGAAACCGCCGGAAATTGAAAAAGTTCCTTTCTTTTCCTGACACTAAAACCTATAAGGTTTCCAAAACCTTATAGGTTTGATGCAACCAGAACCAAGAGTTATTGACAAACCGGAGTTTTGGGAGTAAGCTCAACGGTATAGCGGTGCGTTTTGACAAGCTCAACGACCGTAGCGGTATAGCGATGCGGTTTGGCAGGCTTGGGCGGTGTGGTTCGACTGCGCTCACCAACCTAGCCTGTCGAACCGCACTGACCTAGCTCTGCTGAACCGTGTTCACTGTGGTCGTTGAGCTAGCTTGCGGTGAGCTCCGTCGAACCGTTGAACCGTGGCCGGTGCGGTCGGTGGGGTTGGTGAGCCTTGTACGGGATTTATTCTAAAATCTCAAATCGGTGTTCCTTGTTCGATGTTCAATTATCCCAACTCAAATTGCTTTGAGTATAACAATAAAAAAAGCGCCGCTGCACGGCAAGTGCAGCGGCGCCCAAAGGCCGGAAGGACGGCTCCATTACAAGTGCTCGATGACGAGTCGCTTGGTGACCGTCGCACCGTTTTCGCCGGTGACTTTCACTTGATAGAAGCCGCGCGGCAGTTTGTCCAATGACAGGTTGACCAAAGACTTGGAAACCTGATCCAGATGCACGGTGCGGAGTACCTGGCCCACCGAATTGATAAATTCAATGTCGGCAGCCATGCCGTCAAATGGCAGCAAATCCAGCGTCAGCACGTGATCCGCCGGGTTCGGGAACAGGCGCACATCGCGTCCGTCAAACCGGCCCTGCACTTCGTTGGACAGTACATTGTTGCCGTCCAGGGTGATCGCGACTACTTTGTAGTAGTTCTGACCGCGGGCCGGCAAATTGTCGGTAAATGTGCTGATGGCGTTGCCTTCGCTCTCTACCTGCCCGATGACCTGGTAGTTGACCCCGTCGGTGGAACGCAAGACCAGATAGTAGTCGGCGTCATCGGCGAAGTTGGTTTCCCACTGCAATTGGGCGACGAAGGCATTCGGCTCGAGATGGAGATTGAGCACGGCGGTCTGTACGTGACCGGCATAGGGGACGAAGCCCCCGTCAATATCCACGGTACCGGCATCAGCGGTGATGGTGAAGCAGTCTGTAAATCCGGTCCATCCCTGGTTGACGTCGTTGTCTTTGGTGGGATCGCTGCCGGCGTGTGTGGGTGCTACATAGTACCCGGCGGGCGGTGCGAGCTTGACCTTATAGTCACCCGGCGGGACGTTGGTAAACGAATAGTGTCCGGATGCGTCTGTAAAGGTCTGCCCGAGCCAGTTGCCGCTGCAGTCGGTCAGCATGGCAAAGACATTGGCCAGGCCCGGTTCGCCGGGATCCTGGATGCCGTTGGCGTTTTGGTCCACCCAGGCAAAGTCTCCGATCGTGCCCGGCGTGGCACCGCCGGGAGTGGTGCAGTGCATAAAGCTCAAAGGCGCGGGTGTGTTGGTCGGTGCATTGCAGTCACCTACGAAGAGTGGCCGCATCATATCAAAGTCTTCGTGTGACAGGATGTGACAGTGCCAGACGTACAGGCCGGGCAGGTCAAAGTTGAGCGCGAAACGCGCGATCTCACCCGGCGGCACGATGTAGGTGTCCTTGAAATAGGGCAGTTCGGGTACGGGCGTACCGGTCCGTACGATGGCGCCGGTGCTTTGATATAGCGGCAGGTCAAATGTCTGGTGGTCCAGCACCTGGAAGAAAATCTGGTGCAGGTGGATGGGATGGGCATCGGGGGTGGTGTTGATGACTTCCCATATTTCCGGCTCGTTGACCTGTGGGTTTTCCGTGATGGGATCGGTCCACAGGAGCGAACCGTCTTCCACGGTGCCGAGCAGCGGCTTGATGCGGCCGATGGCGTCTGTGCCTTCGTTGAGTGTGACGCGCCGCACGCGCACCGGTACGGGCGGCGTGGGCATGCCCCCGGTTTCCGTGCGGAAGGCCATCGGTACAGATGAGTTGTCCGTGCCCTGCAGGGCCTTGCTGACGCGGAAGGCCATAACCTTTCCATCGTTGTTGGGATCTACGGGCGCGCCATCGGGATAGGGCTTGTTGGCGTCATTGTTCATGACGATGGTCTGGTTCCACAGTGCCGGATCCGAGAAGTCCAGGATAATGTCAAAGCGCTCTGCCGGACCCATCAGCAAGTCGGTGACGGGCTTCGGATGATCAATGAAGCCACCGTCCGTGCCGATCACCGTAAACGGCATGCCGTTGCTCAGTGTCAAGTGGTAGAATCTGGAGTCCGATGCATTCAGTACGCGGAAACGGTACTTGCGGGGCTCCACATCCAATACGGGCCAGGCCTTGCCATTGACCAGGATGATGTCACCGAACATTTCCGGCAGCACGGTTGGATTGGGCTGACCCGGAGCTTCCGGCTCGGAGGGATAATAGAGCGATCCGTCTGCATAGAAAGACTTGTCACTGATGATGAGCGGGATTTCATAATCCCCTTTTGGAAGATTCATCCCGTTTTCGTGGTTGTCGCGGATGATATACGCACCGGCCAGCCCGGCATATACATTGAGCCGGGTGATGCCGACGGTATGGTCGTGATACCACAAGAGTGTGGACTCCTGGGTATTGTCGTAAGTATAAGTACGCTTGACAAACTGCGGCCCGGTCGGTCCATTGTTGGGTGTGTACCAGGCATCCGGATAACCGTCACTGGTCCATTCGGTATGGCCGCCGTGCAGGTGAGTGACGATCGGCACACCCGAAGCGGGATATCCGGCGGGATGCGCCCAGTGAATCGTGGTATCAATGGGCAAGAAGTGGGGGATGGGATTGCCGTTGTCGTCCAGCAGCATATTGTTCCAGGTGACGGTGATGGGCTGGTTGGAATTGACCACGAAAGTGGGTCCCGGGAACATGCCGTTGTAGCCCCACATGGGCGTCAGCAGGGGCTGCCCGGTATTGGGATCTACCAGGCCGGCGTCATGGACAAAGGGCGCGATGTCCACGTCATAGTGATTGCCACTCGTGGGTTGAATGACGGGCGGCACCGTCAGTTGATTGACGAATTTGGGCTGCGAGTTTGGATCCAGTATAGGTACTGTGGGCCCTGTTGAGCACGGTGCGGGCGGATTGACGACGACATCGTAGGTGCAGTTGGCATTGTCATTGTCCATGATGGTAAAGCTGACCTGGCCGCCGGAGATGGGATAGGGGCCGAAGGTCTGCGGCGTGTGGGCCGTCGCCATGTCGGTGGTCACGCCGCCGCCGGTCCAGCCCCAGTCCGCGCCGGAAATGACGGTGAGCGTGAAGGTAAAGGTGTCGTCGTTGGGATCGTTGGGTGTACCGTTGTCGTTGCATTGCACGTTGCTGACGGATGCGACGATGGGCATATCGCAGCCTCCCGGGACTGCCTCTGGCACGAAGCCGGCGTCTATGTCGGTGCGGTTTTCGCCGGCGGCGAGAGTGAAGCAGTCGGTAAATCCGGTCCAACCGGAATTGACATCGCTGTCTTTGGTGGGATCGCTGCCCGCTTGTTTGGGCGAGTAGCCCACATAACCCGGCACCAAGGCAAATTTGAGTTTATAGGAACCCGGATCGAGATTGTCAAACGAATAGGCACCGTTGGCATCGGTAAAAGTCTGCCCCATCCAGTTGCCGTTGCAGTCGGTGAGCATGACGAAGACACCGGCAATGCCCGGTTCGCCGGCATCCTGGATGCCGTTGCCGTTGGTGTCTTCCCAGACGAAGTCGCCGACGGATGCCGGGCCGGTAGCTGCCGGGCTGACAGTAACCGTAAAGCTACAGGAGGACGTGTTGGCACAATCGTCGGTCGCGTCGTAGCTGATGGTATAAGTGCCTTGTGCGAAGGCACTGCCATTGGCTGGTCCGGCGGTCTGGGCTACCGACGCCGTGCCGGGAACCGCCGGGCACGGCACCTCCATGATGAATTCGTGTTTTTCTCCGTTTTTGCGGTCATACCACAGGCCGTTGCTCTTGCGGAGTACGGCATAATCGGCCTGGCCGCCGCCGGGGCTGTAGTTGTTAGGTTCGCCGGGGGCCCAATTGGTGTAGGTAGTGGGCGATCCGTCCACCCATTCCCAGGAGCCTTCTACATTCTGGTCGGTATAGCCGATCCAGGCGTAGCTGGTGCCGACGGCGTTCTGGGCAAAGTCGTTCTTGGCCTGGCTGTTGATCACGAGCAGGTGGCCGCCGGCCTGGTTGGCGGCGGCATTGGCTTCCTGCCACTTGAAGTTGTTGGTGGATGAGCAAAAGATGTGGCTGTCGCCAAATTCGCCCATGTACATGAAGTTCGGAAGAGAAGTCGGTGCTTGCGCACAGTCTGTAATGGTGCACGAAGTAGTCGCGCTCGGATCCGTCCAGTTGATGGCTACAGTGTTTTGCCCGGCCGGGAGCGTGACGCTCATATCCGATGGACAAGTCAATGCGATTTGGCCAGTCACCTGCGTGCTGAATAACAGCAAACAGACGGCTGCCAACAATGCGTAATGCTTGTTCATAGATTACAATTTTGTGAGAATTGATATGGAAAAAGTCCAAACACGGGGGGGAGGTGCCAAATTATGAAATGTTAGAATGTGACAAACTAAAATGATCGGGCATTTTTTGAATGAAAAAAAATATTATGTTTTAATTGATTAAAAATCACAGTTTTACACTTGAAGCAAAGCCATGTTATGAGTTCCGGAATAAACCGTAGTGCTCAAAACAATGCACTTGAATTATCGTTTAGGTCTCGGTAAATGGTGGAATGCAGG
>JALVEF010000180.1 GCA_027031185.1 Saprospiraceae bacterium | reverse complement strand
ACTGGAATCCGGGGACCGTTTCAATGGCTTTGCCGGCTGCAACCGGTACTTCGGCTCCTACAAACTCAACGGCACGGATATTTTGTTTGAAAGAATCGGCGCTACGCGCCGGATGTGTCGCGGCAGTGTGGCCAAGTTCGAATCGGACTACCTGTCCGCCTTGCGCCAGGTGGTCAGCTTCCGGCTGACGGGCGACAGTTTGGTACTGCCCGTCCCCCCGGAGGGCAAACTGACCTATGCACTGACTCCGCCGCCCGCCGGCGATACCACCCGGACAAAAGACAAGATAGCCGGCCCGGTATGGCGCTTGCGCTACCTGCTCAACGGCGATGCACGGGAAGCACCTCCGGCGGATGCAGACATCAGTTTTCAAATTGACGGCGACAAGGCCTACGGCAACGGCGGCTGCAATTACTACTCGGCCACGGCGGAAGTCGGCCCGCAAACAATCGCCATCAACCATCTGATCTCCACCAGAAAGTATTGCGGAGAAATCAGCAAATTCGAAAGCCGCTTCTTCGATGCCTTGCGCAAGGCGACCGGATACCGCCTCCTCAAAGAAAAAGAACTGGTCATCGCCTATCCGGGGGGTGAGCTGATGTTTGCCAAAGATTAGCGGACACGCTCGTAGATCTCAAATGTCATTGGAATTAAATTCTTCGTGTCGGCGGCGCGATACCGCGCCGACACCAGTCGCCATCCTTCATCCGGGCTGAGATGGAAAAAAGCATCGCCCAGGGGACGCGCATGGACACGTGTCAAATATAGCTTGTCCAGCTGTGGCCATGCCTGCCGGTAGATGGTGGCACCACCGATGATGAATATCTCTTCCGGAACTTCCTCCCGGGCAAGGCGAATGGCTTCATCCAGCGAGGGCACCCAACGGACACCGGGATGGCCCGCTTGAGACCGACGGGACAAGACGATATTGAGACGCCCGGGCAGGGGGCCGCCGAGCGACTCATAAGTCTTGCGTCCCATGATGACGGGATGGCCAAGCGTGACTGACTTGAAGTACCGGAAATCTGCCGGAAGATGCCACGGCAGTGCATTGTGCCGTCCGATGACGCCATTGTCGGCGACGGCCAGGATAGCGGATATGGGTGCGGGTGGGTGCATAGAGACGATGTGATGTTGTGGTGTACAGACTATATCCGGACCGGCGACGAAAACCCCACCGCCGGCCACGGCGGTAAACTTTACTTTTTCTCTTCGACGGTGGGGATGACCGTTTCGTGCATCCGCTTTTCCAGGGGCTTGCGGCTCTTGTCAATATGTCCGCGGATATATTTTTCGGCGACGAGGCTGGCGATGGGTGCGGCGTAGGAGCCGCCCCAGCCGGCATTTTCCACATAGACGGCAACGGCGATTTTCGGGTCATTTTTTGGGGCGAAGGCAAAAAAGACGGAGTGGTCTTTGCCGTGTGGGTTTTGTGACGTGCCGGTCTTACCGCAGATCGTGATGCCGGGGATACGCGCCAGCGGTGCTGTGCCCGCCTCGACAGCACGCTGCATACCGTGGATGACCGGCTCGAAATACTTTTCGTCAATATCCACCGAGTGTTTGACGGTGTATTTGGGATCAATGGGTGTACCATCGGAGATGGCCTTGACAAGATGCGGTGTGTAATAATAGCCCCGATTGGCGATGATGGCCGCCAGATTGGCCATCTGAATCGTGGTCAGCTGAATTTCACCCTGGCCTATGCCAATGGACATAATGGTAGGAGACTTCCAGCCGCCCTTGCTTTTGGGATATATCTTGTCATAATACTCGGATGTAGGAATATTGCCGGGATTTTCCTGCGGGTAGTCAATGCCCAGTTTGCGGCCCAGGCCAAATTTGCGCAAGTCCTTGACAAAGCGGTCCAAACCTTTTTGGGGATTGTAAAAGCCGTACTGGTCCACTATTTCACGAATGGCGCGAAAGAAAAACGTATTGCATGAGTATTGGACGGCCTGGTCTATGCTGTGGACGGGGGCGTGATGATGGCATTTGTACAAATGGCCGGCGTACAAATAACCACCGTGGCAGCTGACCGATTGATGACGGTGCAATACGTGCTCATTCAGTCCAATAAGCGAAACGATGGTCTTGAAGATGGAGCCTGGCGGGTATTTGGCCATGACGGCCCTGTCGAAAAAGGGCTTTTGCGGGTCCTTGTACAATTTGCTGAGAATCTTGCCGCGCTCCCGGGTGATCACCAGGAGATTGGGGTCATAAGTGGGGCTGCTGACCATGGTCAAAATCTCGCCTGTCTTCGGTTCGATCGCCACTACGCTGCCCACCTTACCGGCCATCAGCCATTCGGCATACGCTTGGAGCTCAATATCAATGGAGGTATAGAGATCCGATCCGGATACCGGCGGGATATCTTTGCTGCCATTGGCATAAGAGCCTACAATCCGGCCGATATTGTCTTTGAGCTGGTACTTATATCCCTTTTTGCCACGCAACAAGTCGTCGTATTGCTTTTCCAGTCCCGTCGCACCAATGTAGTCACCGGGGGCATAGCGCCCCTTGCCCGCTTCAATTTCCTTGGGTCCTACTTCGGAGATATATCCCAACACATGCGCGCCCGCCTTGTACGGATAGCCGCGGATATTGCGCAAGACCGGGTAAAAACCAGGGAATTCATGCAGGTGCTCTATAAAGCGCGCATACGTGGGAATGGAGAGTTTCTTCAAAAAGGCAAAGGGAACGGACTTGGAGTACCGCACGTCTTTCCAGTCCTTGTTTAGATTGCGGTTGAAGGTCGCCGTATCAATACCTAGCAGACGGCAAAACTTAGCCGTATCCATGTCCGGTGACACTTGCTTATAGGTCACCATCAGATCATACATCGGCTCATTGGTGACCATCAGCTTGCCGTTCCGGTCATAAATAATACCCCGTGCCGGATATATGGTCATCTTGTCAATGGCTATTACCTGGGCCCGGGACCGGAAAGGATTGTCCACCAACTGCAGGTAAAACACCTTCCCCAACAATACCACAGCCCCAAGTACCATAAAGACCTGAACGGCAAAGTATCGCGAACGCTCCGATTGTTGGTTGTTCATCTGTACTCACTTCGAGAACGCACCATGCCGTCCGGACGGCATGGTCATGGTTTGTGTGCGGCGTGTGGAGGTGCGCCAGACAAGCGCATAGCTATTATTAGTTACAATGATCCATTTATTTTGTTGCAACGAAATCCGTGAGCTTATCTCCTGAAGCCAAAAATAAACGAAACCGGCAAAACCAGAAGCATGGAGACCACAAAACTGCCCATCGTCTTGACAATTATCTCCTTAAAATAGACAAACGTAAAGACATCGTAAATATAGTACACCAATATGTGAAAAAACAGAAGTACCGCCACGAGACGCAAAAACCTACCGGTACCGATATACTCCCGTGAAGCCACGGAAATTCTTACGTTGTCGGTGTCCACATCCATAATCCGGAAAACAAAATTGCGAATGAATACCGTGAATACCGATGCACCGGCGTGCACACCGGGAGAATCATAAAAACTGTCCAATACCAGGCCCAGCACAAAGGCGGTGAGCAGCAGGCCTATTTTGGGCATCCGCAACGGGAGTAAAATCAGCAGCACAGGATACAAAAAGACCATCAAGTGATAGCCGGCCAATTCCATCGGGATTTGCTTTAGAACCAATACCTGGAGCAATACAAACAGAATGATGCGGGATAGATTGGCCAGTAAGATCTTATTGTTCATCCTGAGCTTCCAGTTGTTTAATTTCGTCCTTCATCAAATTCTCGATTACATAAACCCGGCGCAGCGACGTCATATCCTCCGCCAAGCGCACCCGGATTTGGTAAGACGGACTACCTGAAGGCACATTAAATGTATCTACGGTGCCGATCAGTTGGTCAGGAGGAAAGATAGTGGAATAGCCGCTGGTCACAACTGAATCACCCGTCTGAATAGGGGCCGACTTCGGGACATAATTCATATTGACGAATCGGACATCCCGACCATCCCAGGTGATGGTGCCAAAGTATCCTTTGCCGCCCGCCAAAACCAGCGCACTAATATTGGCGTCCCGATTGAGGATGGACATCACACGCGCAAAATGAGGCGAGACGGTGGATACTATACCCGCCACGCCGTGTGTCCCGATCACCCCCATGCTCTTGTCAATGCCATGTAGGCCTCCTTTATTAAGTGTAAAATAATTTTTGGTTGAAACCAGAGAATTGTTGATAACTCCGGCAGGCAGAAAGACATATTGGGTGATGACTGAATCTTTGCCTATACTGTCAAGCCTAACGAGGTGGACTGTATCTCGATATGGGATATTGACATAGTGTGAGGAGGGCAGTTGATTTCGGAGTTGGGCATTTTCATTGCTCAGGCTGTCAATATCCGCCCCCCAGTTGGCAATACGACGCAGCTTGTCAAAGTGGTAATAGACTTTGCCGGCGAAGAAATTAGTGGAGGCGATAAAAATACGGCGTTGGTGGTCGCTTTTCCCATAATTGATTACCAAAAACGCACAAAACAATTCCAGCAAGAGAAAGAGAAACAGGCTGCTCCTTTTAAGAAAAAACTCCACCAGCGCATTCATGCGGTTTTTGTTTTGCGGTAGTCATCCGGCAAATTCAGACACTCTTCCGGTCTATCAGGAAGGTGTATTTATTGATGTTTTTTAGCGCGTCACCAGTGCCTTTGACAACAGCCCGGAGCGGGTCATCCACGATGGTGACCGGGAGCTTGGTCTTGCGGCTCAATCGCTTGTCAATACCACGAAGCAAAGCGCCGCCACCGGTCAAATAAAGGCCCTTTTTGAAAATATCGGCCCCGAGTTCGGGTGGGGTCATCTCAAGTGCCTTCAAGACTCCGTCTTCAATTTTGCTTATAGACTTGTCGAGTGCTTCGACGATTTCGTGATGGTTCGTAAATATTTGACGTGGGATGCCTGTCATCAGATCACGACCGTTGACCGCAAACTTCTTAGGAGGATTGGGGATATCCTCAATTGCGGCACCGACAGCGATTTTGATTTGTTCGGCGGTACGCTCACCAATAAGGATGTTGTGCTCCTGTTTCATATAGGAGATAATGTCGTTGGTCATCTCGTCTCCCGCAATGCGAAGGCTCTGATCTGCCACAATACCAGACAAAGCGATGACGGCAATCTCGGTAGTGCCCCCGCCAATGTCAATGATCATATTGCCTTCCGGCTCTTCGACATTCAGGCCGATACCCAGCGCCGCCGCCATCGGCTCATATATCAAATAAGTCTCTTTGGAATTGACGTTGTCGGCTGAGTCAAATACGGCACGCTTTTCTACCTCCGTAATACCCGAAGGAATACAAATCACCATCCGCAGACTGGTAAAAAAGCGACGACGATTCTCTACCATGTTGATCATGCCCTCGATCATGCTCTCCGCTGCCTGAAAATCCGCTATCACCCCATCTTTGAGCGGACGTACCGTCTTGATGTTCTCGTGCGTCTTCTCGTGCATCTGCATGGCCCTATGCCCAACCGCAATGGTCTGGTTGGTACGGCGATCAATGGCCACGATAGACGGCTGGTCCACCACTACTTTCTCATCTTTGATGATGAGTGTGTTGGCCGTACCGAGATCAATAGCTAGCTCTCTGGTGAAGACACTAAAAATCCCCATTGTGTTATCCTGTGTTTAGTTTTGTGTTACGGCTTCGCCGTAAGTAATACGATCTCATAGCACGCGAGCAGACGAGGCCGCCCCGGCAGGGCACCAATCCAATTGAACACGCAAAGCAAACCAAAAATTACGAAAAAGCGTAATGTTCGTTACATTTTTATTTGAAAACCAATGCTTATGCTCGTCACGAACAGGTTTGGGACTTGGGAATATCGAACACCGATACTTCGACAGGCTCAGTACAGGTTAACGAATGGAGATTTGAGAAGTGGGCGGTTCGACTAGCTCAGGGATTCATTCTAAAATCTCAAATCAGTGTTCCTTGTTCGATATTCAATCGTCCCAAAACAAATCGCTTTGAGTATAAAACCCACCAGGGCCCGCCCCCAATTCCAAATGATTGCTGATAACAAAGTCCGGTTTTTTTTCGGTATGTGTTGATTTCATTGTAGCTTTGTCCGCTGCTTTGTGTCCCTACACTTACAGGGGCGGCGCCCCTGTAAGTGTAGGGACACCGGCTGGTATCCACCGCCTACTCAAAACATATCGCCATGCGCTTTAATGTATCATCAGGACGATTGCTACAAGCCCTGCAAACCATCTCCGGGGCGGTCCCTTCCAATCCCGTCATCCCCATTCTTGAATTCTTTTTGTTTGAACTAAAGCCCGGCCTGGTAGAAATATCTGCCTCCGACAATACCGTCTCTATCAAATCCATCATCGAAGCCAATGTAGAAGGCAACGGACGCGTGGCCATCCCCGCCCGCCTGCTGCTCGATACGCTCAAAAGCTTTCCCGAACAGCCGCTTACCTTCCAGATAGACCCCGAAACCCATGCCGTGGCTATTACATCTTCTCACGGTAAATACAAGCTGGTAGGCGCTGACGCTGGTAGCTTCCCGATGCTCGCGGATTTTCCTGATGCGAAAATCGTCCAATTGGACGGAAAAGTCCTTCAGGATGCCATCAATACGACTATCTTTGCCGCCACCAACGACGAAATGCGACTCAATTTGAGCGGCATCTTCTTCAACATTTCCGCAGCCGACGTTAAGCTGGCCGCTACGGACGCCCACAAGCTCGTGCAATACACCATCAGTGGCATTCAAGCCAACAAGCTCGTCTCTTTTACTTTGCCCAAAAAAGGCGCCAACCTACTCAAAAATGCCCTGGCAGACAATCCCGTGCATCTGGCCGCCAATGACAAAATGGCTTTCTTCTCCTTTGGCAACATTGAGATGTCCTGCCTGCTCATTGACAAGAAATTTCCGGATTACGAAAATGTCATCCCTCGCAACAACGACAACATACTCACCATCCCGCGCAATGACTTGCTCAACTCGCTCAAGCGAATCGCCATCTTTGCCAATAAGACCACCAATCAAGTCAACTTTGCCATCTCCGATGGCAGCCTGACCATCTCCGCACAAGACCTGGACTTTTCCAATGAAGCCACCGAACAGCTGGTCTGCGAATATGACGGTGAGCCCATGACCATCGCCTTCAATGCGCGCTTTCTAATCGAGATGCTGCAAGTACTCCATTCAGAGCATATCAGAATGGAACTCTCTACACCCGACCGCGCCGGCCTGTTGTTCCCCGCCCAAACACCGGACAACGTGGACATTCTCATGCTGCTCATGCCCGTAGTGACCCGCGGCTGACCACTCCACAACGAAAGACCATGCGGAACTTCGTTTTGGCCTTTTTGCTCCTTCTCTTCTTTCCTTCTTGCCGGCAAGATCCGGACCCGGCCACAACGGCGGCAGAGACTCTCGTCCGGTGGCAGTATTTGTTAGACAAGAGCCTTTTCGATTCGCTCATCCCCATAAGCACACCCAAAACCATCAAGTGGATCAACAGCATCCGGGAATATACTCCAGAAGAAGAGGCTGATACGTCTTTGACCGTCTTTAAGAATATTCAATGTGATATACATAGTGACACCGCCCGGTGTCACTATCTCGTAAAAATAGACGGCGAATTTATCCGCGATACCACACGCCTCGTCTTACTGCATGGCCGCTGGCTCGTGGACATTGAGGATATCGAATAGTCTCCCGTGCATCTTTACTCGATTTTCCTTACTTTTGAAGTGAGAAAACTTGTCGAAGATGCTTCGCATCCCCCAAAAACTGCTGGGCGGCATGGCCGTCACGTCACTTTGCTATATTTCTCTCAGTGCCCAGTCCCCTCTGTTCGGCGGCAAATTATTTATCCAAAATATCCGGTCAATTAACACGCCCGATCTCGAATTTTCTCCTTTTGTACCGGCTGACGACAGCATTTGCTTTGTGACATCAAGACAACCCGGCAAAAAGCCTGACACTTCGCGGTACTTTGATATTGCCTGCACCCACTATGGTGCTTTTGCGGTGCAGTCATCTATACATTTTGTGGACCGGTGGAATACACCTTATCACGAAGGCCCCGTTGCCCTGGATCAGGAGCACAAGCTGGCCTTCGTCACCGGCAGCTATGTACGCGATGGCAAGCTTATCACAGATAGTACCGGACTCAATCAGCTGGTCATCCGCATGCTAAAATTTGACGGATCAAAGGCCCAAACCCCCTCCTTCAACAACATACGATTCTCCACGGCTCACCCTACGCTAACCCGTGACGGCCAAAAGATTTTCTTCTCATCCAACCGCCCCGGCGGTTTCGGCGGAATGGACCTTTGGTACTGCGAAAGACGGGACGGCGGCTGGTCCGAACCCGTCCATCTGGACAGCACCGTCAACAGCCCATACAATGATGTTTTCGGCTTCCTGTACCGGGACAGCATCTTGTTTTTTGCTTCCGACCGCCCGGCCAACGGGCAAGACGCCGGACTTGACATCTACCTCAGTGCACCCGTAGGTAGCCCCGCCATTCGACTGGATCCTCCCATCAACTCCGATTATGATGATTTTGGGATATGGGTTTTGCCTGACGGCAAAAAAGGTTTCTTTTCGTCCAACCGTCCCGGCGGCGCCGGCGGAGACGACCTGTACCGTTTTGATGTGCTCCGCAAGACACTATCCTTGTGCTTTACCGTCCGGGATGTACAAGGACGGCCTGTGCCCGGCGCTTCCGTCTCAATCCAAAGCGCACAGGGCCTGAGAAAAATCGCCACGACCAACCAAACGGGAAAAATATGCTTTGCCATCCCTGGCGACCGCAAATATTCCTACCGTCTGACAGGTCGGCATATTCACGAACTGACCGGTAGCGTGTCCCTAGAACAAACGCCCCAAACCATCTCGCTGGTGGCCGTCCCCATTTCTCGATGCCGTGAAATCACCGGCCGGGTCACCTCCATCAACATCAACCACAACTTGCCGGATACCCGGCTCACCCTCCGCTACGGTGGCAGCAATACGCTTAAACTGCAAACTGACGATCTCGGTGTATTCCGGTTTTGTTTGCCCGATTCGATCCGGCATTATCGCCTGCATGCAGAAAAAGAAGGCTACGTCGCATTTGAAAAAAGCTTTAGTGTCCGGGACAATCTCTCCATCAACCTGGTACCCGTTCCATCCGGTATCACGCGAGAGAAATACGTCATGGAAAACATCTACTATGACTTCGATGATACCCGCATCAGAGAGTCCTCTGCTCAAGAACTCCGCAATCTGGCCAAAATCTTACAGGATCACCCCGACTTGCACATCGCACTTGTAGCCTATACCGACAGCCGGGGCAGCCGTCGCTACAACGAACGCCTGTCCCGACACCGGGCACGCGCCGCCAAAGACTTCCTGGTCCGTCTCGGCATCGCCCCGGAGCGCATCGCCACTTACGGACGTGGCGAGCGCAATATCCGCAATCAGTGCACAGACGGAGTCCCCTGCACCGAAGCAGAGCATCAATACAACCGGAGAACGGAGGTCATCTTCCTCGACAATCCCAACGACATCAACGATTTGTACTACATGCGGAAGTATTGGGCCAAGACAGACCTAAGGCATTAGCGCAACTCCGCGCCGGCTTCTTTACGATATGCGGACACCAGACGGTCAATCATGGCGTCCACCTCTTGGTCTTTTAGCGTTTTGGATGTATCCTGCAACACCAGACTCACCGCATAAGACTTCTTGCCGGCGCCAAGCTGTGCTTCGTTTTCGTATACATCAAACAAATTGAAAGCGGCCAACTTGTCTTTTAGGACGCGGCGTGCTATGGCCGCCAGTTGACCGAAACTAACCCCCTGATCCAGCAACAAGGCCAAGTCCCGCCGCACAGTGGGAAATTTATTGAGCGCCCGGTACCGGACACCGCCCCCGGCCATCTGCAACAGCAAGTCCCAATTGAAATCTGCAAAAAACACCTGCGATCTGATATCAAAAGCGCGCGTCAACCGTCTGCTCAACAGTCCGAATTCCACTATAACCCGCGGCCCCTGCACAAAACGAAGTCCCCCGGCATACAATTCCGTGCGGAGCTCTTCCTCCGCATAACGCGTGATGCCGAGCCGCTTCAAAACATTCTCCACTACCGAGCGGAGCCAGTGAAACGAAAAGTCCTGTACGGGCATCAACCAGTTGGATGGAACGGCCTTGCCGGTCACCGCCAAGCTCAGATGCTTGGGTTCCGCAAAGCCTTCCGGCGTGCGATGGTACGTCTTACCAAACTCGAAATACATCAAATCAATTACCTGGCGATTTTGGCTCCGCGCAATGGCTTCCAGCAACCCGGGCACCATAGAGGGGCGCATCACATTGAGATTGACGTTGGAGGTATTGTTGATAAACACCAGCTGATCCTCCGGGACCGGCAGCACTTCATCGAAATAAGTCGAACGGGTAATGGACAGAGACATCGCCTCCAAAAAACCGGTGGCTGCCAAATGGCCGGCTACAATCTCCTGTACCTGATATGGCCCGGGATAGCGCCCAAACGCCGGCGTGGCAGAGACCTTATCAGGAATGGGCACCGTATTGTAGCCATAGATACGCAAAATTTCTTCCACCAAATCTGCCTGTCGTGTCACATCCGGTTTGTCCGTGGTGATGCGCACCGACACGGTCTCCCCCGCCCTGTCAATCAATTCAAAGTCCATCGCTTCCATGATGCGATCCATCTCCTCATTGGAGATAGCGGCGCCAATCAACCGGCGTGCCCGGTCATAATCAAAGCGGATAACCGCCGGCTCTTTCTTCCGCGGATACACATCTACGATCTGGTAGTTGATATCTGCGCCCGCGTATTCATGCAGCAGGAGCGCCGCCCGCTTCAAAGCCGGCAAGACGCGGTTGATATCCACGCCCTTTTCAAAGCACCTGGCCGCATCGGTGCGCAAGTCGTGCTTAAAGCTGGTGGGCCGGATATAGTCGGGCTCAAAATAGGCCGACTCCAAAAAAATATTTGTGGTCATCTCTGTCACGCCGGTATCCAAACCACCGAAAACCCCCGCGATACACATCGGCTTGACTTCCGCATTACAAATCATCAGGTCTTGGGCCCGCAGCCGGCGCTCCTTCTCATCCAAAGTGACAAATGGTGTTCCCTCCGGCAGCGTATCTACGATCACCTTGCTACCTGTGATCTTATCGGCGTCAAAGGCGTGCAGCGGTTGTCCCATTTCATGCAGGACAAAGTTGGTAATATCCACCACATTATTGATGGACCGGACGCCGATCGATTCCAGTCGCTGACGGATCCAGTCAGGCGACGGCCCTATTTTGACACCTGATATGTATAGTCCAGCATAGCGTGGACAGGCGTCGGTATTTCTTATCTCAACATCAATGGGAGCCGGCCGGGGGGGCTGCTGCATCCGGTCAAAGGCCCGGTAATCCGGCCAACGAACGACATACCGTCTTCCGTGCATGTACGTCAGTTTGGCCGCCAGATCTTTGGCCGTGCCGATATGAGAGTTGCCGTCCGCACGATTGGGCGTCAACCCGATCTCAAAAACCACATCCGTGACCAGGCCCAGATACTCAGCGGCCTCCATACCTACCCGTGTATCGGCGGGCAATACCATAATGCCCGAATGATCCGTGCCAATACCCAACTCATCCTCGGCACATATCATGCCCTCCGAGACAGCACCTCGCAACTTCGTTCGTTTGATCTTAAAAGGCGACCCTTCCGAATCATACAATACCGTGCCCGGCGTAGCCACCAACACTTTTTGGCCGGCACGCACATTGGGAGCACCACACACGACTTGCAGCGGCTCTCCCTTCCCTACATCCACTTTGGTGAGCGAAAGTTTGTCCGCATTGGGATGCGGCTCGCATTCAACCACCTCTCCGACGACCACCCCTTTCAAACCGCCCTTGATGGATTCGACCTCTTCCATGCCCTCTACCTCCAGGCCGATATCCGTCAGCAGTTCAGCTACCTGCACCGGAGACAAACCTCCCAAATCTATATAATCCCTCAACCAATTGAGTGATATCTTCATGTCGCCGTTTTAAGACCGCAAAAGTAGGATTTTTCCCGCAGTATCGGGAAGAACGACTGCTTTTTATACCCCTCCAAAACCAAAGTCCGTTCACAAGTTTTATATTCGCTGCAACTATCCAGGTGCCCACAGTTGAGTCCGATCTAAAAACTGAACGTAACGAACAACTGAACAAACATGGCCTCAATCGTCCAACTCACTTATATCGTCGCCCTCGACACCTATCGCCACTATGTAAAAGCTGCGGAGAAATGCTTTGTCACCCAGCCCACACTGAGCATGCAAGTAAAGAAGCTAGAAGATGAGTTGGGCGTGATCATTTTCGACCGATCCAAGCAGCCACTGATCCCCACGCCCATAGGTGAAAAAATAATCGCCCAGGCCCGCAACGTCCTGGCAGAATACAACAAAATAGAAGAGCTTGTACAAGCCGAAAGGGACATTATCACCGGCGAACTCACCATCGGTATCATCCCCACCTTGGCCCCTTACCTATTGCCCAAGTTTATTGGCAAGCTGACAAAAAAGTATCCCGACCTCCGCGTACACGTACTGGAATTGATGACCCACGAAATAATGGACAACCTGAATAAAGACCGCCTGGATGCCGGTATCCTGGTAACGCCGCTCCATGAAAAAGAGATCATCGAAAAGCCGCTGTTTTATGAGAAAATGTTTGTGTACGCCAACCGCGAGCATCCCTTTTCCAAAAAACAAAAACTGCACAGCGGCGCCCTGGACGCTCCCGGGCTGTGGCTTCTGACCGAGGGCCATTGTTTCCGCTCCCAGGTGATGAACCTTTGCAGCGTGCAAAACGAAGCGGAGCGCACAAGCAACTTTGTCTATGAAAGCGGATCCATCGAAACGCTCCGGAAACTGGTAGATGCCGAGGGAGGATTCACCCTCCTGCCCGAGTTGGCTATCAAGGACGTACCTACGCACCGGCGCGGGCAGGTCAAGTCCATTGTACCCGCCCCGCTCCGGGAAGTAAGTCTGGTCTATTCCCGCCGCTATGCCAAGGAGCGACTTATCGGGGCGCTCAGCGAGGAAATCCGCCAGGCCGTGCCC
>JALVEF010000179.1 GCA_027031185.1 Saprospiraceae bacterium | reverse complement strand
GGGAGCCAGTGTGACTTCACTACGCTCCGTACCGTAGCCGACATAAGACACCTCGATGGTGTACGAACCGGGATCCACGGACAGCATATACTTGCCGTCCAAATCCGTGACGGTACCTGCATTGGTCCCCACTATCTGAACGGTGGCGCCAATAAGTGGACCGGCATCATCGGTCACGGTGCCCGAAAGCTCGGCGCGCTGAGCAAACAACACGCCGGAAAAGCACACCATAACCATCAGCCATAGTGACGAAATCGTAATTTTTCTTTTCATACGGTCTGTTTTTGAGTGAAAAAATGGCTTAACGATAGTGTTTCACAGATATTCCAAAGTGCAATTGGCTGAGGCAAAGCTAATTAAAGTTTACAAATTACCAAAATATCAGGTATTCTTCTTGTGCAATACGTCTTTTGCAGAAAAATAATTGCCCTATTGGCGCTTGTCCAAAACAGGGGAAAAGGAAAAGTTTGCCGGCCTGGCGGCCGGTCGCGGTTCGGTCCGGCGGTACGGCACTGCGCCAGACCTCGTCACACCATCATCAAATCGGACGCAATCCGGTCTGCCAGATGCTTGCCCCGGCGCGTCAGACAGACGACGCCGTTTTCATACAGCAAGGCTCCGTCGTCCAGCCATCCGCGTATCTCCCGCTCGAAATGATGGAGATAAGCCGCTCCCAGGGCCTTTATGTCTGCCACATGACAGCCCCACATCGTGCGTAAACGTGTCAGCACATACTCGTTGTAGTGGTCTCGTGGTGTCAAGACCTCCTGCTCAATGGCCGGCCGTCCGGTTTCCATTGCGCGCATATAACGCTGATTGTTGGCCACGTTCCATTGCCGCCGGACACCATCAAAAGAATGCGCCGACGGCCCGATCCCCAAATAGGGACGCCCCGTCCAATAAGCGGAGTTGTGCCGCGAAATTTTGCCCGGGCGGGCAAAATTGGATATTTCATAATGTATCCAGCCGGCCCTTTCCGCAAAGTCCATCAATAGATCAAACTGACGGGACACCGCGCTATCCGGCACCACCGGATAGCGCCCCGTGCGCACAAAGTGCGCCCATGCGGTCCGCGGCTCGACCGTCAATGCATAGGCGGACAAGTGTGATATGGGGAAGGACGTGACCTGCGCCAAGTTGGCAAGCCACGCTTCGTCATCCAATCCGGGAAGGCCGTAGATCAGGTCCACCGACACATTGTCAAAACCACTGTCCCACAGGAGCGTCAAGGCCCGCCCGGCCTCGCGCCCGTCGTGGACGCGATGCATCATCGCCAGATCGGTGTCCCGGAAGGACTGAACGCCCAGGCTCAGCCGGTTGATACCGAGCGCGCCCCAGGCGCGCAAACTCTCCTTATTCACATCGTCGGGATTGGCTTCCAGCGTGATTTCCGCATCTCTTTTCGGGCTGAAATGGCGGTGGATCGCATCGAGCAGCGAGGACAATTCGGCCGGCGTCAGCAGCGAGGGCGTCCCGCCGCCAAAATAAATGGTGTCCAATTCGGGAGAAGCCAAAAAATCGCGCCGCAGGGCCAGTTCAGTTTTCAGGGCGCGCAGCATACGCGGGCGATACCGTGTCGTGGTGGTAAAGTGAAAGTCGCAGTAGTGGCACGCACGCTTACAAAAAGGTATGTGGATGTACAGGCCCATGCCAACCAAACTAAAAAGCAAGGGGATTTGTTAGCCTTTCCCCCAAAAAAAGAGCAACTTTGCCCCTCGGCAAAAACCGCTACACTATGGATGAGCAGATGGACATGATACGGCAGAGTGCTGCCGACTTTGCAGAAAAATATATCCGCCCCCATGTGATGGACTGGGATGAGCGGCAGTATTTCCCCGTGGACTTGTTTCGCAAGATGGGTGAACTGGGCTTTATGGGCGTATTGGTACCGGAGGCCTACGGGGGAGCCGGACTCGGCTATCAGGAATACGTGACCATTATTGACGAAATTGCCCAGGTGTGCGGGTCAATCGGCCTTTCGGTAGCCGCACACAACTCCCTGTGTACCAATCATATACTGGAATTTGGGAGTGAAGAACAAAAGCAAAAATATCTACCCAAACTGGCCACCGGGCAATGGATTGGGGCGTGGGGACTGACAGAGCCCAACACGGGCAGCGATGCCGGTCGCATGCAGTGTGTGGCGGAGAAAGACGGCGACTACTACGTCATCAACGGTACCAAAACCTTCATCACACACGGAAAATCCGGTGATGTCATCGTCGTCATGACACGCACAGGCGAATTGCTGGACAGTCACGGGATGACGGCCTTTATCGTGGAGCGCGGCACGCCGGGCTTTTCGGCCGGCAAGAAAGAAAACAAACTCGGCATGCGGGCATCGGAGACAGCGGAGGTCATCTTTGACAACTGCCGGGTGCACAAATCCCAAAGGCTGGGCAAAGAGGGGGACGGATTTATCCAAGCCCTCAAAATCCTGGACGGGGGGCGGATCTCCATCGCCGCCTTGTCTCTCGGCATTGCACGCGGCGCCTTTCAAGCCGCCCTGGCATATAGCAAGGAGCGGCATCAATTCGGCAAACCCATCTCCTCCTTTCAGGCCATCAGCTTCAAACTTGCCGATATGGCCACCAAAATTGACGCCGCCGAACTGCTGATCCGCCGGGCCGCCGACTTGAAAAATGCCCACCGGCGGGTGACCACAGAATCCGCCATGGCCAAAATGTATGCCTCGGAAATCGCCGTCGAAGTGGCCAATGATGCCGTCCAAATCTTCGGCGGATACGGCTATACCAAAGACTTCCCCGTCGAAAAGTATTATCGCGATGCCAAGCTCTGCACCATCGGTGAGGGAACTACCGAAATCCAAAAACTCGTCATCGCCCGACAAATATTGAAGTAAGACGGAAAATGCCCTGGGATTTTAGTTCGGGAAAATGGAATCCTTGAAGTGGCGGTAGCGCCCGACGAAGAGCGAATCCGTATCCCCACATCCACCGAGGGAAACCGCGATATGTGCCTTTCGCTCATCGGACCAGGGCATGTTTTGAACCAACGATGCATTGACTTGCGGATCCGAATAGATATCTATGAGGCCGGACACATTGTAATTGAACGGGCAGAGCAAGTCAATCTGGAAGGCATCGGCGGCCAGCACATCGTTGTGGTCATAGGCGGCCAGGCGTAGGGTTTTGGCCATTTCGTCAATTCGTTCGGACGGCTCTCCGAGCACTACTTTGCCCACTTCGAGGGGGTCGTTGTGGTCTTTGATGAGCGCAAAAGCCTTGCCGGTCTCTGCATAATAGACAAGGTGCGCCAGCAGACAGACCAGTTGATTCTCCGCATCCAGATGGAGGAGCAATCCGGTAGTTACGTACAGTTTGCCGGAAGGCGAAATGAAAATCTTGTAGTGGCTATTGTCCTTGAGCACGACTACTTTCCAGTCCAGGCTATCGCGGAGCGTCACACCGGGCGTCTGGACCACCATATCATATAGCGTCTGTAAGTATTCATACGTACGTGGAGCTTCTTCCGGTGCCATGACAAACTCGGTAACGGACAGGGCGCTGTCCACTTTGATGCCCAACCGCTTTTGCTCGGATACGGTATAATGGTCTTTGACCACAGAGATGACATGAGGCGCTTCCTTGCGACATGAAGCAAGGAGCAGGATGGCAAGAGCAGCCATAAAGGCCGAAAAACGGTGATGAGGCAAAATATGCGGTAAGTCCATGGATGAGTGTGTTTAGTGTACACAATGTACCCGGTACGGGGGCCAACCGGTGTGCACAAGGTCTTCACTTAATGAGGGGGAATTGTTGTAACCAAATGCCCAAATTCCGTGCCATACCGCGAAAATTTATGCCGGATGAACG
>JALVEF010000178.1 GCA_027031185.1 Saprospiraceae bacterium | reverse complement strand
TCGCTTTTGCATTCCTGAAAACGATTAAATCACGTCTTCCACGTCTTCATCCACTCTGGAATCCGGCTCCGAATATCCGTTTGAGTCTTCCTCACGCACGAGTCGGACATTAGTAGCAATGTCCTGCCCACGGTCATTTTGCGTAATATCAAAAGTAACCACAGTGCCTGGGGCGAGCTCTTCAGGTTCGGTATCCACGAGAGTCTGGAAATGGAAGAACAAGTTGTTGGGTGGATAGCTGATAAAGCCATAGCCGTTTTTGAGTGAGAGGATAGAGCTTTGATAGACTTCCTCGCCATTCTCATTGACCTTCACGGTAGGCTCCGGAATATCAGCCGGTTGGAGTACAAAGAGATTTTGCACAAGCGGGTTGTTTTTCTTGGCGCCTGCCTCGATGATCTCATGCATCGGTACGGCATAGACCACTTCGTGCTCCAGGTCCTGGGAGATGCGGGTTGTCTTTTCCTGACCATAGTCATCGACAAATTCAAACTCCCAATATACAACCATGGTACGCACGCCGCGCGCATTGAGTTTACGCACCAGCGTTTTGTAATCGCCATTGGTGGTAATCAACACCACCACATCCAAGTCGCGCAAGAAGGCGGACTCAAGGGCTTCCAAGGCAAACCATACATCCACGCCCTTTTCCTGTCTGACACCCTGGTAGGTGCGTACCGGGAGATAATGGGTGGTGATGCCTTCCAGCATGAGGATTTCGTTAAAAATCCTGTCGTAATAAAGCTGGCTGCCCTTTTGGCTGGCCTCCTTTGCACTCAGCCTGCCCCTAAAGTAGTGGGCATCCACGATCCGGCAAAGGCGCGGATCTGTCCCTTCATCCAGCGCGACCTGATGCCGGATAAAGGCATGCAGGCCCGCAATGCTGATTCGGGACTGTCGCGGGTGAATGTAGTTGTAGTAATTACTGACGTGCAAAAAGTAATTACCGTCGTAAAACACCCCGATCTTGGTCAGAGAACTTTTTGTCGTGCTCATTAAAAAAAGTTTTTGTTACAAAGATAAAATTGCCGTCACATGGCGCCCTCATACAGAGGGCTGCCATTTATCTTCCAGGGGGCACTTGTCGTTGGGCAAATAGTTATTTCGCAGTGTGATCCTCGTACTAAAATGCCATCGCACCTAAATAGTTTAGTAAGAGGACAACACAAAAGATGCCCCATTGTTGTGGGCAAAGCAAAAAAACTAGCTTTTTTCTTCCCAGAGCTTCACCAACTCCACGATGGTTTTGACGGCTGCCTCCATATCTTGCACGGACACCCATTCTTCCCGGGAGTGGAAGGCATGGCCTCCGGCGAATAGATTAGGTGTGGGCAATCCCATAAAGGACAGCCGGCTGCCGTCAGTGCCCCCACGGATACTGCCCCGTACCGGAGTCAAGCCTACTCTTTTCATGGCCTCGACGGCATATTCGGTCACTTGTGGATAGTCCTTCAATACGTTTTTCATATTGCGGTACTGCTCCTTTATGACCACTTCGGCCTTGCTATTGGGGTAGTTTTTCATCACATCGGCCACCAACTGGCGGAGAAACTCGCCGTGGGCGGCCAATTTGTCATCATCAAAATCCCGCAGGATAAGCTCTACCGTAGCGGTTTCCAACTGTGCTTCCACACGTGTGGGATGGATGAAGCCCTGTTTGCCTTCCGTCGTCTCGGGAGAGAGCCTGTCTTTGGGGAGGGCGGCTATGATGTCCGCAGCTATTTTGATGGCATTCTCCATCGTGTCCTTGGCATAGCCCGGATGGACGGCCACGCCCCGGATCTTGATCTCGGCGCCATCTGCGGAGAAGGTCTCATCTTCGATAGTGCCAATTTCCTCTCCATCCAGTGTATAACCGAAATCGGCGCCGAGTTTTTCCAAATCCACGTGGTCCACACCACGCCCGATTTCCTCGTCCGTGGTAAAAAGAATCTTGATGGTACCATGCTTGACTTCAGGATGCGTCATCAGATAATGAGCCGCATCCATAATTTCGGCCACACCAGCCTTGTCATCCGCGCCCAAGAGGGTCAGTCCGGAGGCCGTCACGATATCCAGGCCTTTTTTCTTGCCCAGGTCCGGATGAGCAGCGGGGTCAATTACTACACTGGGATCATCCGGCAGACGAATCGGCCCGCCGTCATAGTTTTTGTGGACGATGGGTTTGACATCGGTACCGCTGGCATCGGGTGCGGTATCCACGTGCGCACAAAAACAGATGACCGGCACTTTCTTAGTAGTATTAGATGGGATAGTGGCATAGACATAGCCGAACTCATTCATCTCGGCATCGGAGATACCCATTTGGTGCAGCTCTTCGACCAACAAGCGACTCAAATCCTTTTCCTTTTCCGCCGAAGGTGATGTCTCGGATTGCGGATCTGCCTGCGTATCAATGCGCACATAGCGCAAAAAGCGGTCCAGCACCGTATGTTGGTATTCTCTCATTTCTTGCCCGTATGTCTGTCCCTTCCCGGGACCGTGCTTACATCTGCCGGACACGCCCGGAAGTCGGGGCGCAAAGGTACTGCCATTTTGAATTAATTCCTAAATCTTTTCCCCTTTTGTCAGGGCTTTTTTAGGAAATACCCACTTCTCTACCCCACAGCATCCTCGCGCACAAAGTTGCACAAAAAAAAGCCGGCCCCGCGGATGCGGGGCCGGCCCTTCTATCATCTATCCGTAAAGCTTATTGCTTCACGATACGGCGCATATCGGTGTGAAGGCCATCCGACAGCTTGAGCATATAGGTGCCCCGTGCCAGATGGGAGACATCCACGCCGTGCTGCTGCAATCCGGCTTCAGCATTGAACTGGTCCGTCAAGACAACGCGGCCCGTCACATCCGTCAGCGTCAGCGTCACCGGTGCCGCTTCTTTGGCACTGTACGTGACCATCAAGCGGTCATTCACCGGAATCGGGTACGCACCCAGGAGGGCAAACTCACGCACATCGCGTACCAGGCTGATCACATTCGAGTAGCGGTAAGCCGAAACAAGCTCCGTCGAACCGTCAAAGTCCCCTTCTCCCTGTTCCCTTGACCCGGTACCATATATTCCTCTACCTTTGCTCAAAAAAAATGAAGGAGGTATATATCGTTTCCGCGGTGCGCACCCCGCTCGGTAGCTTTGGCGGTGCGTTGGCAAATGTTCCTGCACCCGAACTGGGCAGCCATGCCATTCGGGGAGCCCTCGAAAAAGCCGGTCTGCCGGCAGACCGGGTACAAGAAGTCTTTTTTGGCAACGTCGTATCCGCCAACCTGGGCCAGGCACCGGCCCGCCAGGCAGCCCTCGCCGCCGGCATCTCCAAAGGCACACCTGCCACTACCGTCAACAAGGTCTGTGCTTCCGGCATGAAGGCCACCGCCATCGGTGCCCAACAGATCATGCTTGGCACCCACGATGTAGTCGTCACCGGCGGCATGGAGAACATGTCCCAAATCCCCTACTACGTCCCCCAAGCACGCTTCGGCTATAAGTACGGCCACGGCCAACTCATTGACGGCCTCGCCAAAGACGGACTCACCGACGTCTATAACCAGCAGGCCATGGGCGTATTCGCTGACAAAACCTCATCCAAATACAACATCTCCCGCGAAGAACAGGATGCGTTTGCCATTCAATCCTACAAACGTGTGGCACAAGCCACTAAAAAAGGCTGGTTCAAGGAGGAAATCGTCCCCGTGCCTGTCCCCCAACGACGCGGCGAACCGCTCCTGATCACCGAAGACGAAGAATACAAGCGCGTCAAATTTGACAAGGTCGCCAAACTGCGCCCGGCCTTCTCCAAAAACGGAACCGTCACCGCGGCCAACGCCTCCACCATCAACGACGGGGCCGCCGCCCTCCTGCTCGCGAGTGCCGACGCCGTAAAAAAATACAAACTCAAACCGGTGGCACGCATCGTCTCCT
>JALVEF010000177.1 GCA_027031185.1 Saprospiraceae bacterium | reverse complement strand
AAATGCCGCCGCCAGCACAAAATCCACCGGCCGAAATCCCATAACCGCCAGCGGCAAGTAGAAAAACGAAGTCCACACCACTTGCAGCGCACTCTGCCGGAGCGCCACCGACAGATTGTAGTCCTCGCTCTGATGGTGGACCACATGCGCACTCCAAAACAAATTGATCTCGTGGCTCATCCGGTGCGCCCAATAATACGCCAGATCCGTCAGCACAAAAAGCGCCGCAAAACTAACAGGCGTAGAAGCTATCTCCCCGGCACGAAAATGTTCGTACACCAAAGCATATAGCCCGACACTGAACACCTTCAAAAAGACATTAGACACCTGTTGGGTAATCCCACAGCCCAAATTGGTCAGCGCATCACTGAGCCGGTAATACGGTTTGGACGTCCATTTAGCCACCAGCAGCTCTATGCCGATCAGCAAAAAGAAAACCGGTATGGAAAGCACGATCGGATTGATCATACGCACTTTATTTGATTAGCACGAAAAACACACTTCAAACTCCCCTAAAAATATATACATTTTTCCATATCCGACCGGCATCGAAGCGGCAAAATCCGGATAAAAAAATCGCCCATGCATGCTCTGCATGGGCGATTTCCGGCACAAATCTATGGTCGGCGGATCAGCGCTCCACCACGATGCGCTTCACTCCGACCTTATTCCGTGTCCGGACCCGCACGGTATAATGGCCGTTGGGCAGCTGCGAAAGATCCAACGACATATGGAGTCCACCGGTACCAAAGCCATATTTTTTCGCAATCAGCACACGGCCCAAATCGTCCAATACGTCTATTGATACATAATCGCTCCGCTCCGCCAACAAGTCAATCTCCACCTTATCGCGCGTCGGATTCGGGAACACCGCAAACTTCTCAAACGGGCTCTCCTCGTCATGCGTACCCACGACAGTTTGGACTACCACATTGAAGCTGCACGCGTCGCTAATCGTTTGGCCATTGCACACCGATACACCCACATAGGAAACGGGCGTCGTACCGAGCGGGAAGAAGCTGCCGCTGGCCGGCCCACCAGCTTGCGTGACGGTCGGAAAACCACAATTGGCAGTCAGTACGACATCATCGGGATTCCACGTAACCACAGCGCCCGTATCTCCCTGCGGCACCGTCACCACGATATCATCGGGGCAGGTGACGTGTATCTCCGGCGAAGTGACTTGTAGCTCGCCGGTGACATGGAAAGTACACTGGGTAGAAGTACCGCAATCATCCTCGACGGTATATGAAACGGTGACCGTCGTCGGCTGGGTAAAACTGGTACCCAGTGGCGGGCCGGATTGTTGCGTAATATTGATATTGCCGCCCGGGCAAGTGGTAGTCGCCTGCGGCAAATCCCAATTGAGTGTGACTTCCGTATCCGTGCCCACGATAGTCGTATCTGTCGGACAGTTCACATTGAGTACGCTGCTGCCTCCACCCGTCTCGCTCACCGTGACGAAAAAGGAGCAGTTGGTATTGAGCGTCATACTGTCACGGCAGTTGACCGACAAGCCGACAAACTGTACCATAGTAGAACCAACGGGGAAAAATTCTCCGTTTGACGGGCCGTTGACCTGGAAGATGTTTTCTTCGCCACAGTTGGTCGTCAGCACGATATCATTGGGATCCCAGTTGACATTCGTACCGCTCTGTCCTTGCGGTACCGTGACGTAGATATCGTCCGGGCAGGTAATGCTGATTTCCGGCTCTTGCAATTGGCCGGTAACGGTAAAGCTACACGAAGCTATGTTGTCACAGGCGTCGGTAAACTGATAGACTACCAATTGGCTGATGTCATGGTTGAAGGGCGTACCAGGCAGCTCACCCACGGTCTGTACCGCCGTCACATCCGACAGCCCGCAGGTCGTACTATACACGGGCGGGGCCCAATCCAGCACGACCGTCTCGGCATCTCCGACGATGGTCGTATCATTGGGACAAACAGTCGTGAGTTTGCTTTGTACAGAAGCCGGCTCTATCAAAAAGATTGGTCGCCCGGTCAAGTAGATGTTATTGGGACTGATGGTGGTTTGGTAGGCCGTTTCGGAGAAGTCCCACTCGCGCTTAGTCAGCTCCGTCAAATTAAATGACGCCGGGAAAGAATACGTCCCGCTGGCCGCCTCCGACTTATCTATCGTGGTCTTGGCCCACAGGATATACTTGTAGCGTCCGTTGGCCTGATCCCAAAGCGCCACACCATCCAAATTGTCCGGCAAATTCATGGCTGCCGTGCGGTCGGCATCATAAGTGGTCCGGTACACAAACTTGGCTACCGTGGTATAAGCCTTTCCTTCCTCTGTCTTTTGCAGGGCATCGTAAGGATTGGTGAAGGTAAAGTTGTAATACATTCCCAACAAATCAAACTCCCCGGTGGCCTTATTTTCCTTTTTGCGGTCAGCCAGTTGGTACGGGTGCATTTGACGCACACCGATTCGCATGGCTTTGGCGGTGGCCTTAATGATATAGTTGATCTGTGACTCCACCGACGCCATGGACTCGGGATTAAACTTCTTTCTCGGGGAGTTCAGCTCGGTGATAATCCATTCCTTTTTCGGATAGGTGACGCCGTCATAGCCGTACATCGCCAGGCGGTTTTCGTAGGTCTGCTTGCGCTTTGGTACACCCTCGGATGCCGCATCCGAGTGGCGCGTATAAACAAACTGATTCAGATTCTGATCCCAATACCGGACGCTGCCGTCAATATCCGGATACGTATGGAAGCCCATCACATCAAAGTAAGCACCGCCTCCATAAGGATATTCCGGCGTGGGACTGCCATCCACCGGATTGTCCGTATTGCGCAAGACCGCATCCAAAAAGGACTCGAAGCCCACACCCGCCAACACGACATAGTCGTCGGGTGCTTCGGACTTGATCACCTCATAACAAATACGCAACGTGCGCACAAAGTATTCAATCGGCGCGTGAAAGTGATTGACACAAGGCGATGGGTCCTCATCCCACCAGTTAGTACTTGAGCTACCGGGCTCTTGCCAACCTTGCAAATAAGAGTGGTCAAAACCGGGCTCGTTCCAAATTTCCCAAAATCGCACATGATCGCCGTACAGCTTGACCATCTTATAAATATAAGCCGCCAGATAGTTCTCATCATTAATCGGCGTGCCGTCTGAGCCGTCATCAAAGATTGGCGTGTACATATTTTCAAACAAATCGGAGCTGCAATCCGGATTGTAAAAATCGTTAGTACAGAATATATGCTGCGGGTCGTTGGCATCACAAAAGTTCTGCTGAATCTTGTGCTCATCCGATGCAAAGCCTACAATCATGGTCAGCTCGCCCATTCCCAGATTTTCAAAATGTGCAAAGTCCAGTACCAAAAGATCATAGCCGTATTCAGCACCAGCAACATCTGACAACGCCGGGCGCGAAGCCACGGCACCAATGCCTTGCAGTCCAAGCCCCGGATTGCCGGCGGCAATGTTCGCTAAGTCAATGTTCGTGTAGGGCGGATAGTAATCAAAGTTAATACCCGGACGGAAAAAGCCCGTGTAGGGAGTCACCGTGTCATTTGCCGTATAATTCACTTGGGCAAGCACATCGCTACCTACAAAAAAGGCGATGGTCAACATAATGAGTAAAAATCTTTTCATGAGTAAAGGTTTAGTTGAATATGCACCCCGCTTGTCCATCAATTTTTCGCGGAAAGCACAAAAAAGAAAGTGGTAAAACGACTCGCAAAGATAGGTACTATTCTATCTTTTTGCTATATTTTTGGCCCTGATTCTACCCTTCCCGGGGTATTTTCACCCCCGTATTTTACCGTATTTTTTTACTAAGACGTGACTGTTTGCGTGCTCCTGTTTTTAGGGATAAAATAGGCATTTTCGTGGATGTCGAAGGTGTATGTACAGATCAAACCGGTTTACGAGTTTATTTGTGGCAAATTTGCC
>JALVEF010000176.1 GCA_027031185.1 Saprospiraceae bacterium | reverse complement strand
GAAGGCCTGCTGACCAAGGTTAATAACCGAGCTATTAAAGTTTATGCTGAAGACGACGCCATCTTGTATCAATTCAAAAAAGGGACAGTAATCGAACCGGCGTTTATCTCGATTGCCATCCAGTTTAATGTTACTCCGGTGGTTATTATACCTGACGCTATTTCAACCGCAAAAGGTTATGCAGAAAAAACAATTCAAACTACACCCATCAAAGTGTGGATGAGCTTCGATGTTGCCAACCTAACACAGTTCGAAGATAAGTTTAATGCCGCTGAAAGTAATGCCATCGATGGTAACACCTATTACTTTTACGATGTACCTATCATCGATCCTGACCTTACTATCAGTAGAGAGACGCCTTCAGTGCTACTGCCCAATACTGACGATACCAAAGAAGCTGTCGATCCGGCCGCGGACGTGCCTCCAGTAGAAGATATCGCCGTTTAACCAACAGATGTATCGTCATAGCCCAGTTGGGCTATGACGATACATAGTGGAGAAAGCTGATGCCAGTTATTACACACGGTAAAAATGTACTTTTACTTAAACGGCTACCGCCGCCCTGTTTAAACTCAGAAGAACAGAACAGCCATTATGTCACGTTTACGCGCAATGACCGTATTAGCGCCGGTCTTTTAGTTCCTGACAAACAACCGCACTATGATCGTGTAGAAAATGAAATAGGCGGTAGGGTATTAGAATATAATAGCAACCGTTATACTGTAAAGACGACTACAATTACTGGAACTTCTGGAGCGATATTCATAAAAGCTGTAGAGCTGACCTCTGGTACTGTATTAAATATAAGAAAACCCATTATACGTTATTTAATATCCACCGCATCACAACTTGATATAGAGATAGGCGGTACCACACGTTTCAATTTACCAGAAACCGTTGTTAGAGAAGGCTTTTATCATGTATGGTATCCGTATAGTGGTAAAACCTACCATGAAATACTGGATAAGGGTGGGAGTGGCTTAGGCAAATCCATTATATTGAATATTACACCGACTGCTGATGAAGATATCTATATAGCGGCTACCAGCAGCACAGCAACGCCGTACGGTTTGTTTAAACTGGCTGAACTTGCGTACTACGACAGCTATGCTGCTAATGACATAGCCAATATTCTTGCTGGAAATAAACTACCTAATCATCATCTTCTGGCTGCTGGATATAAATATGACGCCAGAGGAGGAACGCCTTGGGTACATAACGGACCTACCATTGTAACTGGTACTAGCATGTACGGCGATTTTAGTGCAGATGAATACGGTTACAATATCGATAGCGAGGGTTATATCGTACCTGCTATCAGGGACCATAAAACACCGCTGGATGCTTCTGGCAACCCATTAGAGTTTCTTCCCAGAAAAGGTCTATCAGGAACTGTAAATGGTTATGCCGAGTCTCTTGAAGCAGGTGAAACTGGGCGCCGATTTTTTAAAACGATACCAAATACAGGGTTTATAGAGTTCGCTTTTATATATAAGCAGTCCGCCAACGAAGAATGTCTACTGGGATGTGAAAATAGTAACGGAGATAACGTTATTGAAGTTACCACCAACGGTACAGATTTAACGTTATTCCTCGATGGCCAATCTGTTGTTTATAACACATTGGTAGATAATACCAAATACGTTGTCAGGATCGAATACCCAGACGTTACTTCAGTTGTATTTAAACTTAATGATACTGTATTAAAAAGTGCAACAAAGAACGACTTGTTGCACGACAGAGAACTCGCTGTACATGGTTATAACCCCACTACGGGTAGTAGTAAAACAATACGATACTCATACAGCGCTCTGGTCTATCTAAAATACGGCAATGTCGGCGATACTGTATTAAACGAATGGGTTGGTTCTAACCCTTATTATGATTTGGTAGGTACCGATAATAGTAGAATCGAGGGTTCTGGCATCTATTATATCTCGCATACTGGCGGCGACAAGAGCCTATACGATTTTGGATATAGTGTAAACCCTGTTTTGGTATACGAGGCTAACGCTAAAGAAATCGTAGACAAATGGAGTGTTAAAGACACCGCTACCAAGATAGAAGGTAACACCGGAGGATGGGCCAGAATATCATCCACAGATCCCGGGGCCTATATATATCTGGATCAGGTAGTATTAAGATATCCTGCTGATAACGCAGAGATTAGAGTAGAATTTGAAGTGTTCGCAGATACTGTAACCGAAGGTTATGAGAAGACAGACAATAGCTATACTTTTACTACTTTAAATCCCACTACAACTATTGACAGTCCCAACTATACCGTTGGTAGTAAACCCGTTAAGGTAAGTTTTAAGTTACCGTCGCATCCTGTTACCGGCAGCACGGTTTTTCAACCACTAATTACACTAGGTGAGTTAGGAACCAACTTTAAAGCTTATTATATACGTAACTATAAGTTGTTTATTTCATATCCTTATAAAAACATGCATTATATACCAGCGCATAAAACCAGTGGACCTAAAGATGTTCTAGGTAACCATTTAGAACACGCGGGGCGTAATGCTATTACAGCCAAACCCGTTGGATATTTATTTTCAAATGCTTACGATGGACTTACTGTAGCCGAAATAGCCAATGCTGAAACCAAGACATTTAGGTTAGAAATAGAATTTATATACACCAGCAGCGGTAGCTCGCAAGAACTTTTTGATACCGGAGAAACAGGCGGGAGCTATAGAATATATGTATCCATACATCCTTCTGGGACATTAAATTATTTAAACTGTAGCGTTAATTTAAATTCCTTTAATGTTGATAATGGTTATCCGTTCGTAGAAAATACTTATTATCGTGCGGTAGCGACTGGTACGTTTGGTACTGGTTACAGTAGCATAAACTTAATGTCGTATAATAACACACTTTTAAGTAATACTAAAAACATCAAATCCTGTAAGTTGTATATAGACGATGTTTTAATACGCTACTATGAACCTACCTCTTACGGATTAGAAGAGTTGTCTGGTAACAGTAATCCTAATCTTAGTGTCAGCAGTTTGGTTATCACTACTGACCCTAGAGGTTCTTTACACGCTTTTAGTAAACCAGTAAAACTGGTACAAACCCCCATCTTTACAGATGGTATTACAGATTATCCTACTAGTATAGCGACCTCCGGTACGCTAGATCTTAACGGTAAAAATTTAGTAGGTACCATACCCCCGGAAACGGGGAATTTAATTAAGTTACAGTATCTACTTTTAAGCACTAACCAGTTAACGGGTAATATCCCAGTAGAGCTGGGTAATTTAACCAACTTAACACAACTACATTTACACGCTAACCAGTTAACGGGTAATATCCCAGCAGAGCTGGGCAATTTAACTAACTTACAATATTTGTATCTACAATATAACCAACTATCGTCTGCCGACGACTTTCTTATCGCTGCGGCGAATAATATTTCTTCCACAGCGTGGAAGGATACCCGTATTGATTTAGGCGCAAATAATCTTACACTATCGTCTGCAGCGCAGACAGCTAAACAACAGCTTGAAGCCAACGGCTGTACACTGATAATATAGGAGAACATTCATGACAAAACTGTTTAACAATTACGTGTCTGGCGATACATCCCAGTACGCTGTCGTCAAGAGCACGTCTAGATCCATAGCAGATGACTGGATGTTCCAGCTATCTCCAGACAGTCGTCTGGAGAAATACATCCAAGGTTCTGGTATGGAAGGCTCCGCAACCTTTTCATTTGGAGGTATAACAGAGACAACCAACGTCAAACTGGTTGACAAATCGCCCTCTATATGGAAAACACCCGTCAACATCAACGATGTCTTGAACGACATCTAGGAGATTAAAACAATGTACGAAGGTTTTAGAATACCAGATACGGTAGCAAAAGCCGCTCTGGCTGACACCGAAGAAGGTCGGTTGCTTGAAGGCCTG
>JALVEF010000175.1 GCA_027031185.1 Saprospiraceae bacterium | reverse complement strand
CACGCTTTAGATACAGCAGGTAATTTAGAAAGCACTTATACAGTAGAAATTGTGTACGATATAACAATACCGCAAGTTAGTTTAAGTATTAGTCCTTCTTCTCCAAATGGTAAAAGAGGGTGGTATGTAACCCAGCCTTCAATAACCTTAACCGCAAACGATAACTATCAAATAGATAGAATAGAATATCAATTTGATTCTACAGGCGGTTCTTGGTCTACTTATAGTTCGTCTGTTACAGTTACAGATGGTGTAAGAAAATTTTATTATAGAGCTATAGATAAAGCGGGCAACATAAGTAATGTGGGCTTAAAGAATGTTAAGGTAGATACAGTTGCTCCCAATAGGGTAGGGAAGCTAGAAATTTCTTACAACAGTGATGATAAGGAAGTAAAACTAAAATGGAAAAATGAGGATTCTGACATATATGAGGTACATATTTATAAAGGTACTAAAGAAGACTTTGATTTAAATAGTAGTAGTTTAGAAGTTACAAATCCAAAAGATGATGAAGATCATAAAGATTCTAGTGTTGATTTAGGTAAAAAGTACTATTATAAGTTTGTTACTGAAGATGAAGCAGGTAATTTAGGAAAGGTTAAGCTTATTTCAATTGAATTGCCTAGTACCGAAGGTGGAGAGGCTGTTTTAGGAACAGCAACTAATACAGAGGAATCTCCCGCTTCAACAGTTTTAGGAGCTCAAACTGTTGAGGAATCCACACAAGTAGAAGCTCCTAAAGAGGAAGAAAAAGAGGGAGAGAAAGAAGAAGGAAAAGTATTAGGAACAGAAAAAGAAGAAAAAGGTGCTACTGAAGGTATAACAAAGGTTTGCGATTCTTTATTGTGGCTATGGATATTACTAGCTCAACTAATATTACTAGTAATAGCCTTTTTAGCTTTAAAGGATAAAAAAATATTTGCATTAATAGCCTTTGTTATTGTTACGGGTATTGCTTATTACTTACTAGGATTAAAAGCTTGTGAGTTGTGGCAAAAAGCATTAAGTGTTTTGCTTGGATTAGGGGCTGTATTTATGCTTTATTTACAAGCAATTGTGGGTTCTAGAGAGTAATACAAAAAAATACCCTATATAATAATTATACCATAAATTGGCTTTTTTGTCAATAGCTTGACAAGAGTGATAAAAAGAGTTTTAATATGAATGGCGGGATGGCACGCGTTGCCCTGCGACAGTGGGCTGCCATAGTACTTGTACTGTGGTGGCCGTCCCGCCACTTATAAATTCTTTCCTCTTTGCTGTAAAAATACTTCTTAAATAATCCTTTATAAAAACCCAAAATTAAGTTAAAGTTATAGTAAACAACCTGCCTATGAATAATAAAAAAGCTTTAGAAAGGAGCCCAACTATTGATGATACTTTATCTCGTTACTTTTCTGTATTTGCATCCTATTACGAACAGCTAGATGATATGCCTCCAAACGAGCAAGAGACTAAAAAGAAGGAACTCCTTAAGTCAATCTTTTCAAATAATACTTTTACTCTAGAAGATTTAGATACTATTCTTTTATCTGATATAACTTCTGTTTCACAAAAGTACCGTAGCTATGAAATAAATAGTTTGCGCCGATTTGTTTCTTATGGAATACCTTATTATACTAACCTTAAGCCTTCTCATATTAAAGAGATGTTGAGATATGAGCCTGGTTTAGTATTAAAAAATTTGAGTTATGTGACCAAGGTAACTAATGGTATCGTAACTTTAGATTATCTACGTAACCTGATTAAAGAGGATTCTTCTCTAGCCTACGAAGTGCTTCCCGAAAACTATCAATTTTTAGGAATGTCCGCAAAAGAAATTTTAACGAATCCAGAAATACCTAGTTTTGTAAAAATGGCAGTACTTTCTCGTAATCCTAGAGTAATTAACTCTCTGGAATTAGCCAACTTGATAGCTATATTTAAAAATCTTGAGAAAATGACCCTAGAAGAGAAAACTATGCCCAGCTACCTTCGTAATATAATTCGGGTTATAGGGTTCCTTCCCTATGGAATTCAGAAATCTATAATAGATTTTTGTTTACAGAGGGGTTGGGTTACCCCTCTTGTAGAAAAAATAGATGCCCAACAAGTATATACAGATGAAGAATTACTTACTAAAATACTGCATTTAGACTTATCTAGCACGTACCTGTTAAAATCTATTTTGGGTGTTTTTTATAGGAAACCTGATTTAGCGAGTTCTTTAAATTCCAAACTAGAAAGGTTTATTTTAAATAACTTTCTTACACGTTCTTCTCTTTCATTACATACT
>JALVEF010000174.1 GCA_027031185.1 Saprospiraceae bacterium | reverse complement strand
TTTTATCTAGGGTCCTCGGCACAAATGTGTGTCGGGGGCTTTTTTTTTAATTAAAAATGAAAGTAACTGTTTAGGTACCCGCTGTTTTTGCGCTAAAATGGCCTTTTTGCCCCTGTTTTTGCAAAAATTTTCTCACGTAGCGCTGCTACGCATCGAAAATTTTCGCTTCAACAGGAACAAAAATTGCCTATTTTATCCCTAAAAACAGGAACACCTAAACAGTTACGATTTATGGATGGAAAGGACTGGATAAGGAGTTCCAGGTGTATGGCGGGATTTATGTCTTTATGCCTTGGCTATGAAATGGATCTGCCAGAAAGGTCATCGCCAGTTTGTGTGGACAGGCATCTGCACAGACTGGCGATGCAATAAAAAAGCGAGAAACCACACCGGTCGCTACAACCTCTTACCCTTGCTGCGTTTCCGCCCTGGGGGAGTTCGGAGGGAGCTGACCCCGTGGCTCTCGCCGGACGCAAAGGTAATAGGATTTATCAAGAATTGAAAGTAACTGTTTAGGTACCCGCTGTTTTTGCGCTAAAAACAGGAGCACCTAAACAGTTACGTTTTTTGTATCTTTTGATTCGGGCCTGTCCCGGGGCGTTTTGGCCCGGTAGCGGCACTGTCATTGGTGGATTAATTGCTGACTTTGTGCTTGACGGTTAGACCTGCTTCAAAGGATCGGCCGGGCATCGGACGGTAGGGCAGTACCTGATAGAAGCGGTTCCACACATTGCGCACGCGCGCATGTACACTCAAGCCAATATTCCTGAACTGTTTCCGGTAGGTGGCAGCGACATCCATGGTAGCGTAGCCGTCCAAATACTCGTGGTTGAGTGGATCTGCCGGCCGGCGGCCAACGGATTGCAGGTCCGTGGCCCAGGTCCAATGCTTTGTCTCCGCTGCCAGGCGCGCGGTGAGCTTGTGTACAGGTATGTATATCAGGCGTTTGTGCACGATATCCCGGGTACCGTAGCTTTCGATGTTGCGCGCATCGGTCAGGGCGTAGATTGCGCGTGCGCGCCAGGTGATGGCTCGCCCTTTTCTTATGGCTGATGCGGTGTATTCTATGCCCTTTGTGCGCACTTTTTTGTAGTTGGCCGGTCGCCAAATGCCTTGATCGTCCGGGGCCCACACGATGCGGTCGGTAAGGTCCATCCAAAAGGCTGTCAGGCTTGTTTTCAAATTCCAGGTGTGTAGGGTGTGCTGCCAATCGGCTCCGGCTTCCGCCTGAATGCCGCGCTCGGGCTTTAAATCCGGCCGGCCTAGCTGTGCCCAAAACCGGTCGTTGAACGTCGGCCACCGGTAATGGCGTCCCGCTTTGATGCGAATGCGCACGCCGGGGGCGATCCGGCGCCCGAAGGCCAGCGAATAGACGGGGATTAGTCGGGCAAAGTCAATGGCCTCCAGGCGCGTTTGCGCTTGAAAACCGCTCCGGAGACGGTAGGCCGCGAATAGGGCTGTGGTCCATTGCTTGTGCAGCTGCGCATACCCACTCGACCGGGCACGGTCGAACCTTACATTTGTTCCGACATGGAGGCTATGCCGTTGTCTTACCGGCAGGCTCCACCGATGGTCCAGTACGTAGGCGTCCGTCCGGGTTTGTGCCTGAACGGCATCACTTTCATAGCGCTGGCGCTCCCGTAAATAGGCCAGTCGTGTGGCAGCCCGGATGAGCCGGCGTGGCGTCTCGTATCGCCAAATTACCATGGTGCGCACAGAAGTATCCGCCTGGACAGCATGGTCGTTGGCGGCAGTTATCACGGGAGGTATTTGACGACTTGCTGTCGTGAGCCAAACGCTCCAGTCTATTCGATGTAAGCGGGTGATTTTCAGGGTAGTAAAAGATTGTACATTTAGGATTTCACTTTGGCTGTTTTCCCGGCGGACGATGGGATGTCCAATGACGGCGATGTCGGGATAGGGGAAGTCATTGCGCGCCTGGCTCCAGCGTGCGGAGAAGGCGGTTGCCAGCCGGTTCTTCCTGATGCCGTACGCGAGTCCGGCGCGGATACTGTGGAAGGAGCCCAGCGATATATCCGCCACCGCCCGGCGGCGGATATCGGGGATGGCGTCGCTCAGCAGGAGCATTCCTCCGGTGGCGCCGGAACCGTCCAGGACGCCGTTGGCACCAGGGACGAAATCCCAGCGGCCTGTAAAGCCGGTCAGCGCCAAATCCACCTGGCCGTGAGTGGCACTGTTGATGCGAATGCCGTTCCATAACACCGCCAGGTGTTCGGCACCTGAGCCGCGGGCGGCGGCGGACTGCAGGGCGGCCGGCCCGTAGGATTTGATGAACAACGGGGTTTGGTAGTTGAGGGTCTGTGCCATCGAGAGCGGCTCATTGACGGTCAGGCTATCCGAATAGACAGCGGCACCGGTTTGTTCCAATGTGAAGCGGGTGGCGCGGACGATGACGGCGGTGTCGGAGCGGGCTTCGAGTACCTTGTCCTGTGCCCGGACGGGCCAGGGGATAAGTGTACAGGCAACCGCGCATAAGGTGCTGAAAATAAAGGGGATACGCCTTGCCGTCAGATGTGTTCTCATCACACATTAAAGAGAAAGTGCATGATGTCGCCGTCCTGTACAATGTAGTCTTTGCCTTCGGTACTGAGCTTGCCGGCTTCGCGGCAGGCGGCTTCGGATCCGAGGGTAACAAAGTCGTGGTATTTGATTACTTCGGCGCGGATGAAGCCCTTTTCAAAGTCGGAATGGATGACGCCGGCGGCCTGTGGTGCCGGTGTGTTTTTGCGGACGGTCCAGGCTCGGACTTCCTTTTCGCCGGCGGTGAAGTAGGTGATGAGATCCAACAACTTGTAAGCGGACCGGATGAGGCGGTTGACGCCGGGTTCTTCGAGTTCCATCATTTCGAGAAACTCCCTGCGCTCGGCCGGATCTTCCATTTGGGCGATGTCGGCTTCGATCGCGGCGGAGACGATAAGCATTTCCGCTTGCTCATCTTTGATGGCACCGGCGAGTGCCTCGACGAACTCGTTGCCGGATTTGACAGAGGCCTCATCCACATTGCAGACGTAGAGGACGGGTTTTGTGGTGAGCAGGCACAGTTCTTTGACGAGTGCTTTGGCGTCGTCCTTGTCCTGCGTGTCGAAAGAGCGGGCCGGTTTGCCGGCTTCCAGGTGTGCTTTGAGCGCTTCGAGGATTTCCTTTCGGCGGAGGGCGACTTTGTCGCCGCCTTTGGATTCTTTTTGGGCTTTGGCGAGGCGCTTCTCGACGGTCTCCAGGTCTTTGAGGAGCAGTTCGTAGTCAATGACTTCCTTGTCGCGGACGGGATCCACGGAGCCGTCCACGTGAATGACGTTGTCGTCTTGGAAGCAGCGGACGACGTGGATGATGGCGTCCACGTTGCGGATGTTGCCCAGGAATTGGTTGCCGAGGCCTTCGCCCTTGGCAGCGCCTTTGATGAGGCCGGCGATGTCAAGGATTTCGATGGTGGTGGGGACGACACGTTGGGGCTTGACGATGCGGGCCAGTTCATCGAGCCGGGGATCGGGTACGGTGATGACGCCGAGATTGGGCTCTTTGGTGGCGAAGGGATAGTTGGCCGCCAGTGCCTTGGCCGCCGTGAGTGCGTTGAAGAGGGTGGATTTGCCTACGTTGGGCAGGCCGACGATGCCGCATTGTAATGCCATGTGCGTGTTTTGTTTGGGCCGCAAGATAGTGTACTCAATTAAAAATTGAGCACACTCTAAAAAAATAGGCTGCGTGGGAGTGTGCCAAATAAGAGACGGTGTAGTGGCCCCGCACTTACTTGCTTTGCTGGATTTTGGCTTTGGTTCTTCCGCTTATGCTTTTTGCTTGAAGTGTGTTATTTGCTCCGCTTTTGGGGCAAGTAAGTGCGGGACGTTGAATACTTCGTGTTGAATCGCTGTCGCGTTGAATTGCGCTCCTGTCGGGGCGCGTTGAATACTTTGTGTTGATCAACGCGAAGCGTTG
>JALVEF010000173.1 GCA_027031185.1 Saprospiraceae bacterium | reverse complement strand
TGCACCAAAAACAAAAGGAGCAAAGCCTGAGCTTCACTCCTTTTGCAATCCATCTACACGCGGGCGCCTCTTACAGGGCTTCGATGACGTCCAGAAACTTCACCAAAGGCTGTGAGCCGACAAACTCCTGGTCTTCATTGATGACGATCTTAGGCACGCCGCGCACCCTGTACTTTTGCGACAACTCGGGGAAAGTCGTAGCCTCTACCATGTCCGCCTTAATGTGTGGATTGAGCAAAGCCAGTTTGTGCCCAATCATTACCGGGCCCGGACAATAGGGGCAAGTAGGCGTGACAAAGACCTGAATGTGCACATCCTTGTCAATGGCCTGGATACGCTTCAGCAAGTTCTCCGGCACCGGCTCCTCCAAACCGCCCAATTCACGGATAGAAGCAATAAACGAGTTGATCTCATAGCCGGCCGGAATGCCGAAAAAGCGGATGCCACGGTCTTTGCCCTCTCCATCAAGCATGACAATGGCGGGCGTGCGCTCAATGCCATACTTTTGGAATACCGCTGCATCCTCGTCCAGGTCATGGATGCTAAGTTCAATATTGGGATTCAGATCCGCAATCTCTTTGACAAAGGCCTGTGTATCGTCGCACGTATCACACGCATTTTGTCGAAAGAACTCAATTTTCACTTTCTTGGGCAAGTCACCAATCAACTCTTTGAGCTGAGCAATGACCTTTTCATCAAAGATTGCCATGTGATTTTTGTTTTACGGGGACGGCTTCCGGCCCCTATTTTCAAATCGGATGCAAAGGTACATCCCTTTCGGCTGCCTCTTCTGTAAAGTCCGTCACAAACCGGCCGCCGATATGGCCATACCACTCATAGCTGGTCACGGGACTGATACCAGGTACCTAAACAGTTACACAGTTACAACCGGAAAACTCTCCCCGCTTTCTACGCGTTGAATATAGGCGGGTTACGGGTTGACACCTATTTAGTGCCTGCTAATCGGCCCGGCCCTGCTTACTTTCATTTCAGCCCCAAAACCGCATATTGCAGCCATCCAATACGGAAAGCGGGCTCACCGGGCTTACAAAGGTACGCGTCCCTGGATAGAAGCAACCAAATATATCGTAATTTTGTTTTCACCAAGACAATTTCCTACCAGGAAAACCAAAATCCGAAATGGGAACCGAAAAAACCGATGATCGCAGTCTTTGGATTGATGAAAGGCGCTTCACCGTAGATCCCAATCAGTCGCCCCTGCGCATTGATCTGTATCTACTCGAGCGCCTGCCCAATATCAGCCGTACCAAGATTCAAAAGGCCATTCGTGACGGCCGGGTAGTCGTCAACGAGCAGCTCATTCCCGTGAGCTATAAGGTCAAACCCCAGGATGACATCATCGTCGAGTTGGAGAAGCCACTCGACCCCGACTATAAGGTAATACCGGAGCCCATCGAGCTCAACGTCGTCCATGAAGACGATGACATCCTGATCATCAACAAGCCGGCAGGCCTGGTCGTGCATCCCGGCATCGGCCACAGTTCCGGTACTCTGGTCAATGCCCTGGCCTATTACTTCCAGCAGAAAGGTCACGAACTACCCATCAAAGAGTGCAATCAGCCGGACCGCCCCGGCCTCGTCCACCGCATTGACAAGTGGACCTCCGGCCTTATGGTCATCGCCAAAACCGAAAGGGCCATGGAGCATCTTTCCCGCCAATTCAGCGAACACAGCCTCGAGCGCACCTACTACGCCCTGGTCTGGGGCGACGTCGAACAGGACGAAGGCACCATCTCCGGCTATATCGGCCGCAATCCCAAAAACCGCACCGAGCGTATGGTCGTCGAAGAAGAATACCAGGGCAAATGGGCCGTTACACATTACAAAGTGCTCAAGCGCTTTTACTACGTCACCCTCGTCCAATGCAATCTCGAGACCGGCCGCACCCACCAAATCCGCGTCCACATGAAGAGCATCGGACACCCCCTGTTCAGTGACTACAAATATGGCGGCAACCGCATCCTGAAGGGCACCATCTTTACCCGTTACAAGCAATTTGTAGAAAACTGCTTCAAAATCATGCCCCGCCAGGCGCTCCACGCCAAAACGCTGGGGTTTGTACACCCCGCCACCGGCCAATGGATTCAATTTGAATCCGAACTGCCCGAAGACTTCGCCACCGTGTTAGACAAATGGCAAAAATATCTCGCTCACCGAAAGGACATCCTCAATGACGAAGAATAAGGTCCGGTTGCAACCCGAAGCTCGTCTGGACGTCCTGGTTCGTCTCGGCCGGCGACTGACAGAAGATAATCCCGCCCTCCAACTGGCCATCGCCAAAGCTTACCGGGACAACAAATGGTTTGTTCCCGAAAATAGCCGACAAGCCATCGAGGCCATCCGCCGCCAGTTTCTCGATGCGGATAAACTCAACCGCTGGGCCGCCCAATATCCACTCTCACCGGCTTCCCCCCGAAATGTGGGCCTGATCCCCGCCGGCAATATCCCATTGGTTGGTTTTCACGACCTATTGGCTGTCTTCGTCTCCGGTCACACCGCACTGGTCAAACTGTCCGAAAAGGACAAGGCCCTGATGGAATTCATAATTCACCAACTGTACGGCCTGGAGCCGGCCGTGGAGGCTCATATCCGGATCGTGGACAAGCTCAAAGGATTCGATGCCGTCATCGCCACTGGCAGCAACAACTCCTCCCGCTACTTCGAAGCCTACTTCGGGCACTACCCCCACATCATCCGTCGCAATCGCAACGCCGTCGCCATACTGACAGGCGATGAGACCGGGGACGAGCTAATAGCACTTGGAAAAGACATATTCTCTTATTTCGGACTGGGCTGTCGAAATGTATCCAAGATCTTCGTTCCCAAAGGCTACGACTTTGAACCCCTTTTACAGGCATTGCACCACTACCGCGACATCGTCTTGCACGACAAGTACAAAAACAACCTCGACTACGCCTTTGCGCTCTACATCCTCAACAAGGAATACTACATGAACAACGGCTGCATCATCTTACACGAAGCGGACTCCATTGCTTCGCGGATTGGTACTTTACACTATGCTTTTTATGAAGAGTTTATGGCGCTGGAGCGCCATTTGGAAGCCCACGCAGACCAAATTCAGTGCATCGTCGCCCGGCCCTCCGGCAAAGGCCGCCAGTGGGTCCCCTTTGGCAAGAGTCAGGAGCCGGCACTGGATGACTATGCCGATGGAGTGGATACCATGCAGTTTCTCTCTACCCTAACCTGATATTCAATTAAAAATTAAAAATGAAAAATTAAAAATAACGATTTGACCGGTACCGGGCCCGTTTTGCCGGCGCCCGCCGGCAAAACAAAAGGGCTTCAGCCCTAAAACTTTGCCGGACCCCGGGGCCCGGGGGGCTAAAGCCCCGGATTTTTCCACTTTATTGCCCGTCAGCTAAAGCTGACGGCAAAGAGTTTTTGACTTGTCCTGTACTCACTTTACTATGCTTTATTTTGCCTTGCCTTACTTTGCTTTGCTTTGCTTTGCCGTCGGCTTCAGCCGACGGACAGAAGCAGCAAATCATAAAGGGGCTTCAGCCCCTAAAGCACCGGTTTTTATTGGAATTCCCACCCGTCGGCCTCAGCCGACGGCAAGGATGGTGATGGCTTTTGATATCCCTTGCCAGCTGAAGCCGGCAGTACTTTTACAAGAAAGAGAAGTAACCGTTTAGGTACCCACTGTTGTGCACTAAAAACAGGAGCACCTAAACAGTTGCGAATTAGTTATCACCTCACTCCACAACAGCGGTTCGGGCAGCAAACAGCTTTCCATTGACCCGGACGCTGACATAGTACACGCCTTTACCGGATAACGTCACCGACCGGTGGGGCGTTGTCTGCCGGTATTGCAGGACAAGCCGGCCCAGACCGTCATATATACGGACATCTGCGGCATGGATGCCTTCCGGCAGGTCTAAATAAAACGATCCTGGGTTGGGATTGGGATAGAGCCGGACAGCAGACACATCTTCACC
>JALVEF010000172.1 GCA_027031185.1 Saprospiraceae bacterium | reverse complement strand
TAACACACTTCAAGCAGCAAGCCTATGCGGTAGGACCAAAGCCAAAATCAAGCAAAGCAAGTAAGTGCGGGGCAATTCAACGCGACAGCGCTTCAACACGAAGTATTCAACGTCCCGCACTTACTTGCCCCAAAAGCGGAGCAAACAACACACTTCAAGCAAAAAGCCTGTGCGGAAGGGCCAAAGCCAAAGTCAAGCAAAGCAAGTAAGTGCGGGGCAAGTAAAGCGTCTCTATTCCCTTAGCCGTCGGCTTCAGCCGACGGGGAGAGAGCATAAAAAAATTCGGGGCTTTAGCCCCGGTCCCGGGCCCGTTTCGGATTCGACATCCGAAGGTGCATCGTGCACTCACACGATGACCCCATCCCGCATTTCCACCTGGCGGTCGCAGATGGCGGCCAGTTCGTGGCTGTGCGTGACGATGACCATGGTCTGATTGAACTCATCGCGCAAGCGGAGAAGAAACTGATGCAACTCCTGCGATGTACGGGAATCCAAATTGCCGGTGGGCTCATCGGCCAGGATGACAGCCGGTCTGTTGATGAAAGCGCGGGCAATGGCGACGCGCTGTTGTTCGCCTCCGGAAAGCTGGCCGGGTTTGTGGTCCAGGCGGTGGCTCATCTCGAGCAGATCCAAAATTTCGCGCGCGCGAGCGCGCACCTCGTCATCCGGCTGCTTGCGGATCCAACCGGGGATGCACACATTCTCCAGGGCGGTAAACTCGGGGAGCAGGTGATGAAACTGAAATACAAAGCCTATTTGCTCGTTGCGGAAGCTGGCCAGTGCATTGGCAGGCAGTTCTGTCGGCACTTTGTCATTGATGACAATCCGCCCCGCGTCAGGCCGGTCCAGCGAGCCCAGCAGATGAAGAAAAGTACTCTTACCGGCGCCCGACTTGCCCACAATGGCGACCATCTCTGCTCTTTTTACATGCAGGTTGACACCTTTTAGGACTTTGAGACTGCCATAAGACTTATGTACGTCCGATGCGTGAATCATCCGGAATATTTGTGCAAAAGTACTTCTTTTCGGCAAATAGCCGGGCGGCGGCCTTACGCTCCCTATCTTTGCCGTGGCCGGACAAACCGAAAGGCCTCTGATGCGTTTTCCAATCGGTACTGTAACTGTTTAGGTGCTCCTGTTTTTAGGGGCAAAAAGGGCATTTTAGCGCAAAAACAGCGGGTACCTAAACAGTTACTCGGTACTGAAACAGTTACAAATCAAGTCGTGATGAAATACTTTCTTTGGATATGGCCCTTGTTTTTCTTGCTTCCCGCCTGTCGCAACGAACCGGCTGTCAAGGCGGTCAAGCGCCCGGACGGCGACTACAGCGAGATCATCCGGATCGAAGAAGGCGCCTTCGATGACCGGTCGGATACCGTGCATGTGCCTAAAATGCATTTCGAGGAGACCGTCTATGACTTTGGCACCATCACAGAAGGCACCAAAGTGCGGCACAGCTTTCCCTATACCAATGCCGGTACCAAGCCGCTGGTGATCCGGGTGGCTCGCTCTACGTGCGGCTGTACCGTCCCGTATTTCAACGACAAAACGCCGCTGCCACCGGGTGGGAAGGATTCCATCGTCGTCGTATTTGACAGCCACGACAAAATGGGGCCGCAAAATAAAGTCGTCACCGTGGTGGCCAATAGCTACCCGAATAAGGTAAAGTTGTATCTTCGCGGCACCGTAGTGCCGGCAAAGTAAGGCCGGGCGTATCGGTGTTGTGCCCGGCAGGGCCTATGATTTTCTTAAACTAACTGTTTAGGTGCTACTGTTTTTAGCACAAAAACCGCAGGTACTTAAACAGTTACCAAAACATAAACCTATGGCAGACTTGACGGGCATGTTGTTTCCACTACTTATCTTGTTGGTCTTTTACTTTTTCATGATCCGGCCGCAAGCCAAAAAGCAAAAAGCCCAGCAGCGCTTTGTCCAAAATCTCAAAAAGGGCGATGAAGTCGTCACGCAGAGCGGCATCATCGGCCGGATTTCCAAGATCGAAGACGGTATCGTCACCCTGCAAGTCGGTCAAAAAGACTTTTTGCGCGTACTGCGTGGCACCATCTCCAAGGAAATGACCGACCTGCTTGCTCAGTCCGGAAAAGGCCATGTGGGAAAAGCTTAAACGCCGCATTTACCGGATCATCTTTCGCCCCACCGACCCCAAGGCCTTTTGGTTGAGTATGGGCACCGCCTTTCTGGTGTGGCTGTTTGTCCGTTTGGATAGTGCTTATACCACATCGGCCTATGTAAACTTAGTGTGGAATCTGCCGGATAGTATCGCATTGCAGGTCCGGCCGCCGGACCGGCTGCAATTCCAGTATTCCGGTACCGGCTGGCAATTGGTGACGGGACGCGGACTGAAACGCCCCTTGACGATTACGCTTCCCTCCGATGTGAAAGCCGGACAAGCCTACGAACTGACCTCGTTGGACCTTCGCAACGTCCTTCGTGATAAAATGCCTGCCGGCGTGCAGATCATTGATGTATCCCCAAAGAAGATTACGCTTTTGCTTGACAGAAGGGAGGTCAGGCGAGTGCCCGTGCGGCCGGTGTTGGAAGTGGACATCGCCGATGGCCTGGTATTGCGCCGGCCGGTGGAGGTCATTCCCGACAGCGTACAAGTGTCCGGGCCCGCCGGTATTTTGGACACGTTGGACCATATTCCGGCCCGCTTACAAGGAATTAGCCTGGCCAAACCGGGCACCATCAAGGCCAATGCCCGTCTGGCGGATCCATCCGGTGTCTTAAACTTTGTGCCCCGTTCCGTCTCCATCGGTATCCAAACCGAACAACTGACCGAAAAGTCCTTCCTGGTGCCTATCGAGCCCATCCACACCCGCGATTCCGTCCGCATCTTTCCCAAACGCGTCAAAGTCATTATCTCCGTGCCCCTGAGCAGATATGACTCGGTGACCGCCAGGGACTTCCGACTGGTTGTGGATTTCGACGAACTGGGTAAAGGCCGAAAAACCAACTCCCTGCCCATCCGGGTGGCCCGGCAGCCGGACCGGATCAAGGATTTGAAGCTGACTCATCCGGCGGTCGAATTTTTGATTGAAAAGCAGTAAAGCAACGCTTGTATCGCAAAGATGACCTACCGCGAAGCTACAGCCTATTTGTTTGGGCGCTTGCCCATGTTCCAACGTCAAGGCCCGAAAGCTTTTAAAAAAGACTTGCACAATATCGAGCGGCTGGATCACTACCTGGACCATCCACATCGGGCCTTCCCGGCCGTGCACATCGCCGGCACAAATGGCAAGGGGACAGTCGCGCATCTGCTGGCGGGCTTGCTGCAGCATGCCGGCTACAAGACCGGACTCTACACCTCGCCGCATTACAAGGACTTTCGCGAACGCATCAAGATCAATGGGCAGCCTGTCTCCAGGCACTATGTGACGGACTTCGTCCACCGTCACCGCGACTTTATTGAGCGGTCGGCCATGTCGTTTTTCGAAGTGAGCGTAGGCATGGCCTTGGCTTGTTTCCGGGACGAAGGAGTGGACGTGGCGGTCATCGAAACGGGTTTGGGAGGACGTCTGGATTCTACCAATATTATCACACCGGTCCTGTCCGTAATCACCAATATCGGCTATGATCACACCCATTTTCTGGGCAATACACTCCCGGCCATTGCCCAAGAGAAGGCGGGTATCATCAAGCCGGGTGTGCCCGTGGTGATTGGCGAATACCAGGAAGAAGTGTTTGACGTATTCCGGCAACAGGCCATGCAGCGGCGGGCGCCGCTGCATGTGGCCCGGGATTTGGCCCGGTGGGAAGGTGAAACAAGTCTCGGTCTCCATGGCACATCCGGCCGCTTGCGACTGGCGGACGGGACGACGCTGCGGGTGGAGACGGGTTTTGCCGGGCCGTTTGTGCCGGCCAATTTGATTACAGCCACCGCCGCCTATCAGGTATTGCGCGATGCGAATTCCCCGGTGTTGCCCCCGCTGCGGGCCGGCGCTTTTAAGGAATTAAAGCAACT
>JALVEF010000171.1 GCA_027031185.1 Saprospiraceae bacterium | reverse complement strand
AACCAAAGACAGGCGCGAAAAGGCCATTTTAGCGCAAAAACAGCGGGTACCTAACAGTTACGAATTATAAAAATCACCGGCATCAAAGCCGGCCGTTACTAGAAATTAATAGTACTGCCCCGTGCGCGCGCGGGCGCGCGCGCACTCGCACGGGACGGGCGTTGGCAGCGCCCGCGTCCCGTACCGTCGCAAAAGCGACCGGCAGTAAAATAGTCCTTCCAATCTTCGCCGGCTACCGGAACGGCATCATAAGAGATCACTTAACAGATGCCCTAAAACATCATCTACCGCCGGCGAGTGGCACAGATTTTCAGGCGTGTCGTTGTATTCCAAAAAAACTATGCGCCAAATATATCACCTTTTCCAACAATATGCAAATGACCGGTGCGAAAAAGGTTCCCATCCCACACCAGCCATCCACGGCCCGCATTACCCTGATGTGCAACCATGCTCCCTGGACCATTGACCTTGGCCCCTGGACCATCAAACAGCAAGTGAGCGCAGGAAATTCAACGGCCCGAAGGGCCACTTCAACGCGCCCCGGCAGGGGCGTATTCAACGCGTAAGCAAGTTCAACGTCCCGCACGTACTTGCCCAAAGTGCGGAGTAAATGGCCTTCATCATACAAAAAGCCTATGCGGAAGGACCAAAGCCTTAATCTGGCAAAGCAAGTAAGTGCGGGATATTTTTAATTTTTAATTTTTAATTTAACCAGGCGTTACCACGATCTCACCCACGGCTTCCAGGCCGAAGGCAGGACCCGGAGATGCAGTTTTTCAATGTTTTCCTCGCGAAAAAAGAGCACGCCGAAGTAATACATATCCACCGAAAGGCGCACATCCGGGCGCGCCGACAGTTCCCGCCAGGCGGACGCCATATCCCCCGACCAATAGATATCGTCCAATACAACGACCGAACCGGTATGCAAATACGGGCGGATGACTTCAAAATATTCCAGCGTAGGCGCCTGGCGGTGATGACCATCCATAAAGACAAAGTCCACCGAACCTAATCCCGCCAATGCTTTCGGCAGATTCGCCGAAAAATGCCCTTCAAGCACTTTGATATCCCGCGTATGCGGGAAGATGGAGAAATTCTTGCGGGCGATGCGCACCGAAGCAGGATTGCCTTCCAGTGTGACGAGACGCGCCTTGCGCGCGGCATTCTTCATGTACAGCGCACTTAATCCAAAGGCCGTGCCCAATTCCAGGATGGTAGCCGGGCCGGCAGCCTGCACCATCCGGAACAGCCACCGCCCTTTGGCCGGGGTGATGAGCGACGTACGCGCTATCTCACTGATACGACGCCGGGAAACCGCCCCCCCACGGGGCCCCGCCCCGTAATCTCTCACCTCTATTTCCGTATCCACGTGCAGCAATTTCTGCCGGAGGGCCTCCAACTCATCAAAGGCATAGTAATGCCTGTCGTCTTCCAACACATCTTGGGCCCATTGATACAAAAACGGGGAATGGATATTGTACACCGTGCGCGCCCTGGCAAAGTGGCGGATAAACTCTCGTATGGCAAAATAGCGGGACATAGACCGATACAAAGGTAGGAAAGAGATGGGCCATGGCCAAAGCTCAAGGGTCAAAGCTCCGCCTATTTCAGGCATTGACACTTGCATAAACGAAGAAAAGCGTTTACCTTTGCCGGCGCTTTGGCGTGGTAGCTCAGCTGGTTAGAGCGCAGGATTCATAATCCTGAGGTCGAGAGTTCAAGTCTCTCCCACGCTACAAAAAAGGGCAGCCCGATGGGCCGCCCTTTCGTTTTTCCTTTGTCAGGGGATTAGTTGTAGTAGCTTTCTTTATTGAGCTTTTTGACGAGCAAGTAGTAAAACATCGCTCTGAACTTCCGCCGGCTGCTCCCGAACTGCTCACAAACCTCCTTAATGGCATCGTCCAGCTTGGGGCTGTCTTTCATGCCCAATTTCTTGATGAGGAAGTTGTTTTTGACGCGATCCAACTCTGTCTTGTCCGAGCAAGATACCTTTGATGAGTCCTCATTGTAAATAGAAGGACCAAGGCCTTTAGTTACTTTGCGCAAAAGATCCGCATCAAAGGAAATACCAAGCTTGCCAAATTCCTTCTCGTAAATGGCTAGCTTTTCATCGAACTTACTCATAGTGCTAATTTTAGATTGAGAAAAAGGTTTGATGCAAAGGTAGAGTGAAATCCAAAGAAACCAAAAAAAACGCCTTTTTTTCTGTCACACCGGGAAAAAAGTGTATGGCCTGACCGGCGCTACCCGGCGGTCAGGCCAGGTTTACCAGTCCTTGTCCGTAGCGGAGGAGGCCGCCCGGCCCTGCATTCTCTGCTCCTTGCGACGTACCATCTTTTCTCGCCGGGCAGCGTATTGAAGCTTTTTTAAGGCCTGTTGTCTCCTCAGTCGCTGTTTGGCTTCCTGCCGACGCTGCCAGCGCTTTTGCTGTTGCACTTGCTGTTGTTCCTTGTTGCGCTGCGACGAATTATTTTGACGCTGCCGGTCTTTGTCCCGCCGGCTCTTATTCTGTTGGTTTTTGTTCTGTTGGTTCCTTCGTTTCAGCTGTTGTTTTTGTTGTTGGCGTTTGATTTGTAAAGCCTTGGCGAGATTTTTCCTGATATCCGGGTCCGCGGGGTCTTTGAGCACAGCCCTTTTGAGCAGTTCGATACTTTGGTCCACTTTATCAGGACGCTTGAGTAGCAAAGTGCCCGCATTGTACAGGGCGCGGGCCTGCAAGCCCGGATGGGTAGTCGTCTCGGCAGCATGCAGGAAAGCTTTGACGGAGAACTCCGTCCCCTCAGGGTCCGCCTTGGCTTTTGCGACCCCGTAGTTGTATAGCGCAATGTCTCTCTTTTCAGCATCTTCAGCGGCTTCGGCATACAAGTCAGCCGCCCGGTGGTATTGCCGCCTGGCAAAGGCCTTGTCGGCTTCCAACAGACGCTTATGGCCGTCCTGCGCCAATGCACCGGCAGGAATCACGCTCCACAGCCCCAGCACCAGCAGCGCCTTGGAAGTCCACTCCGGCGTCAGCCGGAAAACTATCAACAATAAAATGGCGGGCAGGAGGAAGTACTGAAAAATGCTGCGGTATGTATAGGTCTTGACTTCGGAATATCCCGATGTGCGCAGATGGCGGAGGGCGGAGAGCAAGGCGCGCCGCTGATTGACGGCAAAGTACCTGCCCCGTTTGCCGGCCAGTTTCATCAAAGACATGCGATGCAATTGGGTGATGACGGTCTGCCCGTTTTTGTCCTTGAGATAGCCGCCGGGTATGGGGATGGGCGCCCCTTTGGCAGTACCGATGCCGACAGGGAAGAAAATCAAACCCTTCTTTTCGGCTTCTTTCACTTGTTTGGACGACAAGTCACTGTGGTCTTCCCCGTCCGACAAGACGACTACACCGCGCTGCACCCCATTGTCATTGCCAAAAAATTCGATGAGACGGGCCACCAGATTGCTCAGACTGCTGCCCTGCGCGGACACCATGTCGGGAGCGGCCTCATCAATAAATTCGGACACGGCATCGTAATTGGTCGTAAAAGGCAAGGTCACATACGCCTGACCGGCAAAGACCACCACAGCGACACGCTGATTGTCAAAGTCCCGCAATAGCGACAAAGCCAGCGTCTTGGCGCGCCGGAGGCGGTCGGGTTTGACGTCTTGCGCCAGCATACTCCGCGACACGTCCAACGCAAACACCACATCGCCCCCCTGCCGCTTGGATGTGACAGGCTTTCCCTTAAAGCGCGGGTTGGCCGCTGCGACCGCGAGTAGCCCAATGGCAGGCAAAAAGAAAGCAAAAAAGTACCGCCCCCACAAATGAGAAGAGTTTGCGCCGGTGGGCCGGCGCGAAAAATAGGCTGATAATATCCGCCGGGCATATTGCCTATAACGAATGGCCGCTACCACCAGCAGGGGAAGCAGTAGGAGGGTCCACAACCAGTCGGGCTTTTCCAATTCGGGCAATTGCATGGACTCATCGTTTATTTGCCAGTTGGCCACAAGC
>JALVEF010000170.1 GCA_027031185.1 Saprospiraceae bacterium | reverse complement strand
CTTACTTGCCCACGAAAGTGGAGCGATAAAGCGCTCATCTCGCAACAAGTGTATGCGGAAGGACTAAAGCCTAAATCCAGCAAAGCAAGTAAGTCCCGCACTTACTTGCCCACGAAAGCGGAGCGATAAAGCGCTCATCTCGCAACAAGTGTATGCGGAAGGACTAAAGCCTAAATCCGGCAAAGCAAGTAAGTCCCGCACTTACTTGCCCACGAAAGTGGAGCGATAAAGCGCTCATCTCGCAACAAGTGTATGCGGAAGGACTAAAGCCTAAATCCGGCAAAGCAAGTAAGTGCGGGACCGTTACGCCGTTACACCGTCTCTAATATCCGAAAAGGGTCTCCAGGCTGAGCTCCCGGACTTGTCCGAGGCTTTCGAGGAAAGCCATATCCAGCCGCTGCTTGTCGCCGAGAACGAAATAGGTCAATGGTTTGTGGCGGATGCGGCGATCGTGAAAGTCCACTAAATCTCCGGTTTTGACGGTTTGGAGGAAGTCAAACCGGTCCTTGCGCAAGTCGCGGGAGAAACCGAGTTTTTGATACCTTTGATAGGTCCAGTAGTAGTCATCGGGTTTGATGCGGGATGAGGCAATCTTTTTACGGGTCGTCTGAATGGCTTTTTTTATGGCGTTCTCGTGTAGGGGAAAATCATCCAATAGCTGCCGTAAAGTAGTGAGGGCGGTTTCCAGTTTGTCCGGCTGGGTGCCGACAAAAGCGGTCAGGAAGTGCCCCTTGTCCTTTCGATCGGGATGGCGGTAATAGGCATACGTGGAATAGGCCAGCCCCTTGGCTTCCCGCAGCTCTTGGAAAATAACGGCGGACATGCCCAGACCAAAGTATTCGTTCCACAAGCCGCCGAGCAGGTAATCATTGAGATCAAAGTGCGGAGCCACCCTGCGGACGAGTAATATCTCGGCTTGCACCATGGGAAAGTCCACCAGGAAGACGCGATTCCGGGGCGTGTCCTGCTCCGGAAAGGTCCGGGCAGGCAGGGCCGGCCGTGTGGGCTTTTGACGATGGTACTTGTTGAGTATGTCTTTGACCTTCCCGGCAGGGAGACTGCCATAAAAGTAAGCATGGTGCTCATAGTCGAACAGGCCGTGGACAAGGCCGGTCAGTTCGTCGGGGCGAATCGTTAGGAGCTCATCGGCAGACAACCGGTCGGTGAAGGGTGATGTGGGCCCGTAAAAGCCGTAGTTGAGCATCCCCCCATACAGGATTTTGGATTTGTCTTGTTTGTTGTCTTCTCTGGATTTCAGGATGTTTTGGACGAAGGCGTCCAGCCGCTCCCTGTCACCGGCGGCATTGGCTATCAGGTGTTCTACCAATTCAACACCTTGCTCAAAGCCCGATTCCGGGCCGTCCAATTTGATATAGAGCTCATCCTGTGAAGTATAGACGCTAAAACTCACTCCGGCCCGGAAGAAAGCCTGCTGCAAAGCTTCCGGGCTATAGCGGTCGGTGCCGATCAGCGGCAGATAGTCCAACGCCAGTTTCAGGCGTTTGCTACTGGTCTTGCCCATATCAAAGACATAGCGGAGCGAGAAAGTCGGATTGTGCGGATTACCGGCGATATAGAGTGGGACGCCATTGTCGAGTCGCTCACGTTGCAGCACGCGATTGAAGTCCACGAATGTCGGTGCGATGTCCGGTGTGGATTGGGCGAAAATCTCTTTTGCAAAAGCGGAGTGATCGCGGCGGTTGAGTGTCAGCGGCGTGATGGGAGGTTTTTCCACTTTGACGACATTGGGATCGTCGGCGGTGATTTTGTGGATGCTGACGTAGTTTTGCCGGAAGTGATCCCGGACGAAATCGGCGAGTTCTTGTTTGGTGATCGCCTCCATCCGGTCGGGGAGCCGGTACAGGTCGGGCCATTCCAATCCCAGGACGTAGGCCTGGGTCATGAAGTGTGCGCGATGGGAAGCCTTTTCGAGATTTTTCATCTGGCGGTAGCGGTAGTTGGTGACGACGGCGGGTATCAAATCGTCGGGAAAGTCGGCTTGCGCCAGACGCTCTATCTGCTTGAGCAGTAGATTTTCCACGGTTTCCAGGTCTTGGCCCTGGCGGGGTGTGCCGTGAAGCATGAACAGGCTGTAATCGGCATGCTCATAGAGATACGCATAGGCTTCCAGCAGGCGTTGGCTTTGGATCAGGTCCAGGTCAATCAGACCGGCGGTGCGGTTGTACAACAAGGCTTTGACCAGGTGGAGGAAAGGGGCTTTGTCCCATTGGGCGCTGGGAAAGCGCCAGGCGAGTTCGACATAAGCGGCTTCCTGGCCGCGGACAATGCGTCGAATCGGAGCTTCGATGGGCGGTTCTTCCCTGGCGTCAAAAGGTGGTATGGGTGCCGGCTTGAGCCGGCCAAAGTATTTTTCGGCCAAGCGGATCGTCTCCTCGGGGTCCAGGTCACCCGCCAGGACGAGGGCCATATTGTTGGGGCGGTAATACGTGTCAAAAAACTTGTGGATGGCGACGTGGGACGGGTTTTTCAGGTGGCTTCCCTCGCCGAGTGTATCCTGATGGTAAGGATGATTGGGGAAGAGTGCCTGCTTGATTTCTTTATAAACTTTGCGGAAGTCGCGGTCCTGGCTGATGTTAAATTCTTCATAGACGGTCTCCAGCTCGGTATGGAACAGGCGAAGTACCAACTCGCCGAAGCGTTCGCTCTCTATTTGCATCCAGCGCTCCAGCTCGTTGGACGGAATGTCATTGACAAAGACGGTCTGGTCCAGCCAGGTATAGGCATTGGTTTGTTTGGCGCCAAGCTCTGTCATCAAGCGATCATATTCATTGGCGGCCACGTACCGGGCAGCTTGGCCGGACAGTTGGTCAATGCGCCGGTAGATCTCCAGCCGTTTGTCGGGGTCGGTCTCGCGGCGGTGCTGTTCGTACAGCTCGGCAATCTGCCGGAGCAGGACTTTTTCCTTTTTCCAGTCCAAAGCTCCGATTTTGGACGTCCCTTTGAACATCATGTGTTCGAGATAGTGGGCCAGTCCAGTGGTGTCGGGCGGGTCGTTTTTCGAACCGGCGCGGACGGCAATATTGGTGAATATGCGGGGCTCATCGGTGTGGACAGAGATATACACTTGCATGCCGTTGTGCAGGCGGTACTGCTGCACGTGAATCGGGTCGCCGGGAAAAGTCTTGAAGGGGATGCCTGTCATGAGTCAGCCGGTTTTTCAGCGTAACAAAAAAAGAGGGGAACTGTTTCCACCGGCTGGCCGGTCATTTTGGATCCTGGATAATGACGGATTTGCGTATCCATCGTTCATAGGCTTCATTGGCTTCGACGTCAAACTTCATGATGCAGGGGATATTGTAGGTGTGCAGTGTGGAAACCCTTGCGCGGAGCGCATCCCAATTTTCTTTGACCGTTTTGACGAGGACGACCCATTCGCCGGCCTCTTCGATGGTGCCTTGCCAATGATATGCGGACCGGATGGGGAAGGCATTGGCGCAGGCCGCCAGGCGCTCTTCGACGAGCTGTTTGCCGAGTGCATAAGCAGCTGCTTCGGACTCGTGGGTGATGTACACGACGATAAAGCCCATGTTACAGTCTCTTTACGTAGTACTTAAAGCCGTATTTGCGTTTGAGCCTTTTGGCGAAGTCGAGTGCTTCGTCATAGTTTTCAAAGGTCTTGACGACGACGGAATGGTAGGCCGGTGTGTCGGCATAGGAGGTGATAAAGGTCTCGTCCAATCCTTTGTTGCGTGCCTGTCGGGCCTTCTTTTGGGCATTGCGGGCGCTGAGGAAGGCACCAATGACGACATGGAAACTACCTTCTGCTGCCGCGCCGGATGAGCGGGCGGGCGTCCGCTCATCCGCTTCCGTGCCGGTGTGCCCGGCAGGCAGGGAAGTGGGCGGTGGGGATGGATCGGCGTAAGTCACTTTGACCGGGATAGATGACTTGGTGATCCGGATTTCAATGCGCCGGTTGTATTGGTGTTCGCGGTCGCTGCACGGCACCCCGTTGTGGCAGCGGTTGCGTATG
>JALVEF010000169.1 GCA_027031185.1 Saprospiraceae bacterium | reverse complement strand
GGTAAACGGTCCAAGGTAAACGGACTCAACGCTTCGCGTTGATAGGATAGGAACGGTTTAGCGGTCCCGCTTCGACTTTGCTCAGCGACCAAGGTCAACGGTCTAAGGCACATGGTAGTATCAGGGGCACGTGCGGGGCAAGTTCAACACGCCCCGTCAGGGGCGTATTCAACGCGTAAGCAAGTTCAACGTCCCGCACTTACTTTCCCAAAGTGCGGGGCAAATTGCGCTCATCTTGCAAAAAGCCTATGCGGGAGGACCAAAGCCAAAATCAAGCAAAGCAAGTAAGTGCGGGATATTTTTCATTTTTCATTTTTAATTGTACTCCGTCTCACTCCACGTGCATGACCCTCCCGTAATACTCCTTCGCTTTCGTCCGGCAGCGAAGGAGGAGCAGTCCCGCGGGCAGGTCACCTACGTCCAGCACCTGACCGGAGCGGAAGGAGGGAATGGTACGCAGGCATCGCCCGCGGATGTCCAGTACGCTGAGCTCAGCGGGGCCGCCGCCCCAGGACACGACTACCTGCCCGGGATTTTGTACATCATAGGCGATTGAAAGCGCTTTCCGGTCGGGCAGGGTGGTCGCTTCCGGACTTTCTATGGGAATATGGTAAAATTCCAGGATGCCGACGCCTTTCGGATTGACGACCCAGTCGGGGGCGTTGCCCGGATGGCTGAGATACGAGAGATGCTGGCCAATCTGAACCGGCTGGTCAAAGTGGAGATGGAGCGTAATTCCGGATGCAGATACGGAAGTCGCCAGGGCGCCGGACTCCTCGATGCGAAAGTCGGCACTCGGGTCGCCGATGACACTCATTATCGTGCCTGGCGTGAAAAGAAGGACGACGTTTTGGCTGTCCTGCCATACGGCGTGTTGAATATCCGGCGCGTAGTCTTCCGGGGCCGCCGGCGGGGCGCCCAACCACGGGGCCACCAGGTCGGCCATCCGCGCGGCAAGTACCTTGTATCCGTCTTCCCATCCGTAGTGGCACGAGTCGTGATCGGCGTTTGTGGTGGACATAATCTCAATGTCGTCCCGGTCGGCGGCGATTTGGCGCTGGGCCTCATACACGTAGGGCAGGATGTGGGCGCAGCCGCGGTAGCGCACCTGAAAGAGAAACGAGGCGTAGATGTCCAGGTCTTGCTTCCAGCTGGTATGCAAGCTGTCGTAGGCCTTGTAATAGGTCTCTATGTCCGTGTCCCATCCGTTGGCCTCGCCGTGAAACCAAAACGCCGCTACCGGCTTGCGGATGCCGGTTTCATGGAAGGTACGCAGCATCTGCCCGTAATTGCCGAGCATGCTGTCCTGTTCATTTTTTTGGAAATACCAGATCGGTTGCGCCCCGTCGGCGAAGTTGAACACCGCAAAGGGACGTTGGAACTTTTCCTGTAACAATTTGGCCAGATGCCCGCCCCAGCGGCCGGGGAAGGCCTGGTCCAGTGTGCCCCACAGGCCGTTGTGGTAGCCGCGGGTAAACGATACCACGTCCTCCGGCATCGGGCTTAAATAGGCCTGCGCATTGGACTGGCCGTTGATCAGCAGTACATCGCCCGCCACCACATTGATTACCGAATATTCCAGGTGCTTGATGCCGTTCTCCACGCCAAAAATGGAAAATTCGTGGTTGAATAAGTCCGCCGGTAGTGGAGCATACAGGTCAAATGGAGCTTCCCCGGAAGTATAATTCAGCACTTGTTGGGTGACCGCTACGCTGCTGTCCGCCATTGTGATTTCCAGCCGGATACTGTCGTAGGTGGCCGGGGCCTTCACGATGCCATTGATGTGCACCCGGGCGGAGTCTGTCGCGCGATCCCGCTCGTACAGTTGGTAGTTTTTTGGAAAGTCAAACAGCAGCACATGGCCGGAAAAGGAGACGATGGTGTCCTGTGCCCGGAGATGGGATGCAACGAAAAAGACAAAAAACAGAATGGGGAAGCGCATAATATTGGGGATGTTGATAGCCAAGTCAAATTTCTACTGACTTTCACAAAGGTATCCGGAAACGCGCATTTAATCAAAAAGGCGCTCGGCTAATGCTTTGGTGTCCATCCCATCGAATGTGCCGGAAGACATCAGCAACAGCGTCTGTGATTGTCCTTTTTCTGACAAGACGGCCTTTTCCAATAAATCTCGATCCGTGAAGACTTGTACCTTGCCACCGAAGGCCCGCCGCACATCATCCGGCGAGAAATGGGGCAGCCGCTTCATCTTCAGAGTGTGGGGGCTGTAAAAGACAAAGGCCCGGTCGGCGGCGGCCATGGCGCCGCGGTAGTGTGGTAAAAAGTCCTTGTTGAGACTGCTGAAGGTGTGGAGTTCAAAGCAGGCGGTGAGCGGCCGGCCGGGATGGCGGGCCCTGACGGCCTGCACCGTGGCGCGCAGCTTGGACGGCGCATGGGCAAAGTCCAGATAAGCGGTGCCGCGCGCGTTGCGGTAGATCACTTCCAGCCGCCGCGCCGTGCCCGAAAAGCCGGCCACGGCTTCAAAAAAATGCCGGTCGGACAGTCCCAGTGCCTTCACGGCATAGTAGGCAGCTTTCAGATTTTGCAAATTGTGGCGCCCAAAAACCTGCAGCGGAATGGATTGGCCGTGCCCGTCGCGAATGGCTGTTTCTCCCGGTTGGCCCACATTGCGAAAGCCGCGGTACGGGATGGCGGTCACATCGCGCCGCCGCTGGCGTGCCAGCTTGCGCAGGACGGGATCCGCTCCGTAATAAATCCAGGTCGCCCGGGGAGCCAGCGCATCCAGTAGCAGACCAAACTGATGCACATAATCCTCAAAAGTGGGAAAGACGTTGATGTGATCCCAGGCGATGCCCGTGGTGACGGCGATATTGGGCTTGTAAAACAACATCTTGGGGCGCAGGTCCCGGGGCGAAGCCGGATATTCGTCGCCTTCGATGACCATGACGGGCGCATCCGACAGGCGCACCATGGTGTCAAAGCCCTGGAGCCGGGAGCCGACCAAATAGTCGAAGTCCGTCCCGCTGTGTCGCAACACGTGCATGATCATGGCCGTGGTCGTGGTCTTACCATGGCTGCCCGTCACCACCACGCGCGTTTTGTCTTTGCTGTGTTCGTAAATAAATTCGGGGAAGGAACGCGCGGGGATGCCCAGTGCTTCGGCACGCAAAAGCTCGGGATTGTCCGCACGTGCGTGCTTGCCGACGATGACCAGATCCAGGTCGCGCGTGATGCGTGCGGGATCCCAACCCATCGTCTTGGGCAGCAGGCCGTGCCGGCGGAGCCGGTCGCGCGACGGATTGTATATCTCATCATCAGAGCCGGTGACGGTATGCCCATTGCGCGCAAGCGCAATGGCAAGATTGTGCATCACGGCGCCACCGATGGCTATCAGGTGTATTCTCATGCCCGCAGTTTCTCCGGGCAAAGTAACAGCATTTGTGACATTTTCCCGGTATTCCTCCTGTTTTTACAGGAAATTTGGTTGTTAGCAAGAGAATTTTGGCATAGTGTTGGCGAAACAGGTATTTTTGTGCAGGATATTCGGTTTTATCCGGATACTAACGACAAAGGACATTTCGTTGTGAGACAAACAAACCAGTCATGAATAGATCCAATTTCTTCAAGCTCTTCGTAGTTATCGGTTTGGCCCTGGTGGTACTGACAGCCAGTTCTTGCCACAGAGGATATGGCTGCCCCAATCAAATCGAAGCTAATATCTCCGAGTAATTTTGTCACCATGCTTGCTTTCGTTCATTGCGGCGTTGCCCAACGCCGCAATGAACGAAAGCGCATTGCATCAGGCCCGTCAAGGGCAAGTAGCGCCGGTGCCGGACGGGCTTTTTGTGCCCGGAACAGGGCCCGGGCGGAAGGAATTGAGCTGGAAAGGAGCCGGAATGCTTGTCCGGAACGCCAGGCGCTGCACTACCCCCTAAAAGCAAAAATAGGTGAACCAGCTCATACTCACCAATGATGGGTCACACACATTGGAATCTTCGCGCTGGGGCGTGACGTACCACTCCCGCTTTGGCGCTATCCAGGAGAGTCGGCATGTGTTTATCCAGGCCGGCTTATTGCAGTTTATCGGCACACCGCCACCTGTCAAGATATTGGAAGTCGGTCTCGGCACCGGGCTCAATGCCTTATTGAGCTTCCTGGAGGCCGACCGGCGCGAGTTGTCCATTGACTACACCGGAATCGAACCCTATCCGCCGGCCACGGCGGAAATCTTCGCACTCAATTATCCCCGTCTATTGGGCATCTCGCCTGAATACTTGTATCGCATCCACGAAGCCACGGCAGAATCCCCCGTCCGCCTCTCTCCCCATTTCTCCCTGCGAAAGCTGCCCGTGCGGCTGGAGTCCTGGGAGCCGGACATGGCGTTTCATCTGATTTATTTTGATGCTTTTGCGCCGGGTGTCCAGCCCGAGTTGTGGACGGAGGACATTTTCCGCAAGTTGTTTGATGCGTTGCTGCCCGAAGGCCTTTTGGTGACGTATAGTGCCAAGGGAGCGGTGCGACGTGCCCTGCAAGCTGCCGGATTCCAAGTGCACAAGCTACCCGGCCCGCCAGGCAAACGGGAGATGATCTCGGCCATGCGCCCTTTTTGAGTAAGATTGCACACCCTTCGGGCGTGCATGGTTTTAGACCTGGCTCCGATATTGCGCTTGGTCCAAAAACGAACCAAGCCTTTTGCCGGCGCCCGCCGGCAAAAGGCTAATTGGTACTTCCAAATGTGTTTGAAAGGATGTGAGCGGAGCAGCGGTGCAACGGAGTAGAGGTGCAACGGAGTAGCGGTGTAACGGCCCCGCACTTTCTTGCTTTACTTGATTTGGGCTTGACCCCTTCCCGCTTCTGCTTTTAACAAGATGAGCGCTATTTGCCCCGCCTTTTGGGCAAGTAAGTGCAGAGCGTCCTACTGCCCCGGGTAAATTCTTCAATTTTTCGATTCTTCAATTCTTCGGTTCCTCAATTAATCAATAATCCAGGTAGAAGAAAATTATGACGTTTTTAAGAGGGCCTCATCGCTGCGTCGTTCAATCTTTCGGGACGGTCGGCAGGCGGCCCGGCGTCCAGGGTACGCCTAACTTGTCCAGCTCGCTCCGCAAGGCGGGGATTTCTTTTTCGTGCATGGTTTTCAGCGCGCGGATCACAGGCTTGATGTCTGCCCGGATGATGCGCATGAGCATGCGCTCGGTGGCCGTGATAGGGGCCGTGCTGTTTTCGTGTGCCCATCGCAAGGTATCAAAACGCCGGTTGATGGGCGGGATGTCGGGTATGGCTTCTTCCTTGCTGGCGCGCGTCTTTTCGCCGTGCATCTTCCACGCCAGATCGTCCAGGCGGCGGTGCAAGCTGTCAGCCCGAGCCAGCAGTGACAGGGGGACGCCCGGCCATTCGATGGCAGCTTGGCGGATGTCTTCCACTTCCTTGACGAGGTCGCGGATAAAGGTGTTGGTAGCCGTGACGGTCTTGCCCAGTTGGTTGATGCTGTCTTGGAAGGTGACGACTTGGGCCAGCGACGGGGCGCGGAGAATGGCATTTTCGTAGGGTACCACCTTGAAGGCACGTGGGCCGGCCAGGGTGTCGGGGCGGCCGTCCACCACACCGATCAGGGTGACGTGGTAAGTGCCCGGCTGCACCATATAAAAGTCCTCGTGATGCCGGACCGGCTGCAACTTGCCGCCGGGGGCGCGCACCGGCGACTGATAGGGCACACGCAGGTTCCAGGTAAAGCGTTGGATGCCCTTGCCGTACTTGGTGCGCAGGCGGCGCACTTCGCGTCCCTGGTCATCGGTGATGGAAAAGACGAGATAGGGCGGGACTTCCAGTTTTTCCAGGGCCAACTCCCGCGGCGTGGGTATAGGGATGCGCTTTTTCTCCTTGAAGAGTTTTTTCTCACGTTCGCGGCGCCGCTCTGCCTTGGTTTTGGGCACGTCCTTGATGTAGTAAGTGAAGGTGGCGCCGAAGGGCGGATTTTTGGACTTGTATTCCATGGAGCCGAAGCCGTAGCCGCCGCGGTTGCGCTGCACATAGCGCAAGGCATCTTTGACGGCAAACAGGTAGGCTTTTTGTGCGGGAAACCGGGGCGTGATATCGCGCAAAGGAGCGTAGTTGTCCAGGATGTAAAAACCGCGCCCGAAGGTGGCCATCGCCAGGGCATCGTCGCGGCGTTGGATGGCAATGTCCCGCACGGCCACGTCGGGCATGCCGGCGTCCAGTTTGACCCAGTTTTTGCCGCCGTTGGTGGTGAAAAACAACCCGAATTCGGTGCCGGCGAAGAGCAGATCGGGATTTTTGTGGTCTTGTTCGATGCTGTGGACGGTGCCGTTGGCGGGCAGGTCGCCGGCGATGGATGTCCAACTGCGTCCCTTGTCGTGGGAGACCAGCAAGTAAGGGTTGAAGTCATCGCGCTTGCGGTTGTCGAAGGCGGCAAATACGGTGTGGGGGTCGTGGAGCGAGCATTTGATGTCGCTGACGTAGGTGTGGGGCGGTACGCCGGGGAAGTGATCTATCTTGCGCCAGGTCTTGGCGTCTTCGGTGACTTGGATCAGGCCGTCATCCGTACCGACGTAGATGAGATTTTCCTGCAGCGGCGACTCGTCGAGTGAGACGGCCATGCCGTACAGCGACGTGGAGACATTTTTGGCGACTGCTTCGACACTCCAGAAATGGCCCATGACCGTATCCCGGTCGCGGGAGAGTTGGGCGGTCAGGTCGCCGCTGATGACTTGCCAGGACTGCCCGCGGTCATCGCTTCGGAAGAGTTTTTCGGCCCCTATGTACAGGCGGGTGGGGGAGTGGGGTGAGAGGATGAAGGGCGTGTTCCAGTTCCAGCGATACATTTTTTCGCCCGGCCGCTCCTGGGGTTTGATGAATAGCTTTTCGCCGCTCTTCTTGTCAATGCGGAAGAGATTGCCGTACTGGTACTCGGAATAGACGATATCGGGATTGGTGGGATCCACGGCCTGCCAGAAACCATCGCCTCCGAGGGTGATGACCCAGTCGCCGCGGGCGATGCCATCGGAGTACAGGGTGCCGGACGGTGCGCCCAGGCTGCTGTTGTCCTGTGTGCCGCCATAGACCCAGAAGAAAGGATAGCTGTTGTCCACGTTTACGCGATAAAATTGGGTGACGGGCAAATTGGTCTTATGGATGTAGTGCCGGCCGAAGTCATAGGTCTCATAGACGCCGCCGTCACCGCCGATGAGGAAGTGGTCGGTGTCATGTGGATCTATCCAAAGTGCATGGTCGTCCACGTGTCTTTTGTGGCGGCCCAGCGTGTGCCAGGTCTTGCCGCCGTCGGTGGTGTATTTGGAGACGGTCTCGACGGAGAATACCTTGTTGACGTCTTTGGGGTCGCAGTAGATTTCGTTGTAGTATTGGCCGGAGGCAAAGTGGTCGCTCATCTTTTTCCAGGATTCGCCCTTGTTCTCGGAGCGATAAAAGCCGCCCTTGTCCAGTGCGGCTTCGACGATGGCATAGACCACATTGGGGTTGACGGGGGAGACAGCGATGCCGATGCCTCCTATATCTACTTTGGGCATGCCCTTCATAATTTTGTAGAAATGCTTGCCGCCGTCGGTGGACTTGTAGATGGCCGATTCGGGGCCTCCACCGATGCGGATATGAACGTGGCGTCGGCGCTGCTCGGATGTGGCGTAGATGATTTGGGGATTTTCCGGATCCAGGACGACGTTGTTGACGCCGGTGTTTTCGCTGATGTAGAGGATGCGGTGCCAGGTCTTGCCGCCGTCGGTGGTCTTGTACAGGCCGCGGTCGCCGCCCGGCGCCCAGATGGAGCCTTCGGCAGCGACATAGACAATGTCGCTGTCGGTCGGGTCAATGGCGATCATCCCGATTTGGCGGGATTCTTTCAGGCCCATGCACTTCCACGTCTTTCCCCCGTCCACGGACTTATAGACGCCGTTGCCGTAGCCGATGGCGCGTTGGTGGTTGTTTTCGCCGGTACCGGCCCATATCACGTTCGGGTCGTTGGGGTCCATCTTCAGACAGCCGATGGAATAGACGCCGTGCTTGTCGAATACCGGCCGGAATGTGGTGCCGTTGTTGGTGGTCTTCCAGATGTGTCCGGCTGCCGCCGCGACGAAGTATTCTTTGGGATTGCGGGGATTGACGGCAAAGTCGGCGATGCGTCCCGAGACGAAGGCCGGGGCCAGATTGCGCATCTTCAGGCCGCCGTAAATGTTTTTGGGTACGGTATCGGTCGCCTGTCCAAACAGGCCGCCGGCGCTCACCAGCCAGAGCGCGAGTAGAAGTTTGATTCTCATCCGGTGGTTTTTGCCCCGCAAGATAGCCAAACAATCTATTGCGCGAAGCGCAAAAACTTTTTCGTAACTGTTTGGGTGCTCCTGTTTTTAGCGCAAAAACAGCGGGTACCTAAACAGTTACACTTTTTCTTTTTTCCTCTGTCGTACAGGCACCAAAATTGGGGTCCGGCAGCTATGTCTGATCGGTCAAAAGACCGGTTTTGTTGCACGGCCAAAAAGAAAACGGGCAATGCGTCGTGCATTGCCCTGGGATGGTGATCGCGGCAGGACTCGAACCTGCGACCGTCTGCTTAGAAGGCAGATGCTCTATCCGGCTGAGCTACGCGACCGTTTCGGGTGTGCAAAGATAGGCCTTTTTTAGCTTTCTAATAGTGAACAAATGACCGCAAGTGCAGTTTAAGGACTTGAACAGTTGCTACCATCCGGATATGAAGAAAGCCGAAATCATGGCACCCGTCGGCTCCTTTGAGTCCCTGCAAGCGGCCATCCAGGCCGGAGCCGACTCCGTGTACTTTGGTATCGAGCAGCTCAACATGCGGGCGCGCTCATCCATCAACTTCTCCCTTGATGATCTCAAAGAAATCACCGCCCGCTGCCGGCGCCACGGCATTAAGACTTATTTGACGCTCAACACTATCCTGTATGACCATGATATCCGGCTGATGCAGTCCATCGTCCGGGCCGCCAGGGACAATGGTGTGGACGCCATCATCGCCATGGATCAGGCGGCCATTATGTATGCGCGCGAAATGGACATGGATGTCCACCTGTCCACCCAGCTCAATATCACCAATGTCGAGAGTTTGAAGTTCTACAGCCACTTTGCCGAGGTGGCAGTCCTGTCGCGCGAGCTCACGCTCCGGCAGGTCAAGCAGATTTGTGATGCGGTCGAAAAACAGCAAATCAAAGGCCCGTCCGGCCGCCTGATGCGCATTGAGGTCTTCGTCCACGGCGCCTTGTGTATGGCCGTCAGCGGCAAGTGCTATTTGAGTTTGCACACGCACAACTCGTCCGCCAACCGCGGCGCTTGCAAGCAAAACTGCCGCCGCACCTACACCGTCAAGGACAACGAAGGCAACGAACTGCTCATTGACAACGAATACATCATGTCCCCCAAGGACTTGTGCACGGTGGACTTCCTGGACAAAATCCTGGAAACGGGCGTGTCTGTTCTCAAAATCGAAGGCCGCAGCAAAGGCCCGGACTATGTCCTCGCTACCGTCTCCGCTTACCGGGAAGCGCGCGATGCGGTGCTGGCGGGCACTTATACACCCGAGCTGGGGCGTCAGCTGCGTACTCGCCTGGAAAATGTCTATAACCGCGGCTTCTGGGGCGGCTATTACCTCGGCAAGAAGCTGGGCGAGTGGACCGATACGGACGGCTCCAAAGCCAGGCGCCGCCGCCAGTTTATCGGCAACGGCGTCAAGTACTTCTCTAAAATCGGCGTGGCGGAGTTCATCATCAAGACCGGATCGCTGCGTGTCGGTGACCGCGTTATGGTGACCGGCCCCACGACAGGTATCTTTGAAATGGATGTCAAAGAGATCCGCGTGGACGACAGGCCGGTTGAGCAGGTCGGGCCGGGCGTGCCGTTTTCCATGGAGACCCCCGCGCGCGTACGCCCGTCGGACAAGTTGTTTAAAGTCATAGTAACTGTTTAGGTGCTCCTGTTTTTAGGGATAAAATAGGCATTTTTGTTCCTGTTGAAGCGAAAATTTTCGATGCGTAGCAGCGCTACGTGAGAAAATTTTTGCAAAAACAGGGGCATAAAGGCCATTTTAGCGCAAAAACAGCGGGTACCTAAACAGTTACAAGTCATAGAACTAAAAGAACTGCCCGTCTTATGATTCGCATCATTCACCACCGCAAGAAATGCATCGGCTGCAATGCTTGTGTCGAGTCGGCCCCGGAGCAGTGGGTGATGTCCCGCAAGGACGGCAAGTCTTATTTGCGCCACAGCCGCCAAAAGGGTGAGTTTTATATCGCTGAAGCCGAAGACTGGGAATATGAGCAAAATCTCGAAGCCCAGCAAAACTGCCCCGTCAAGATTATCACCGTCGTCAAATAGAAGTGCGCTTACTCCGGGAGTTCCGCATTCTCAATTCTTCGCTTCCTCGCTTCTTCGATTCCTCCATAACAAAAAGCCGGGCAAAAGAAAACTTCGTCAGCTCATATCCCGGATACTTTTTTGAGTGCACTCATTTTTTGCGCTACCAGCGCAAAAATTCGTATGTTGCACGGTACAAAAGTGAGTAACCATGGCAGCATTCAGCGAAATGGGCTGGCAGTCGCCCGACGGTATCGAATTTAAAGGCTATCACATCACAGCAGACCGGCCCAAGGGGCTCCTGGCACTGGTGCATGGCCTGGGCGAACACAGCGGTCGTTACAAGCACATGGCCCGGTATTTTGCGGATCACGGTTATGCCTTTGCCGCTTTCGACTTGCGCGGACATGGGCGCTCGGGCGGTCAGCGCGGCCACACGCCCACGTACAATACACTTCTCGATGACGTAGCCGCTTTTCTTTCCAAAGCGCGGGCTTTTTATCCGGATTTGCCTGTCTTTTTGTACGGGCATAGCATGGGCGGCAATATTGTCCTGAATTACTGGGTCAAACGACAGCCGCAGGATCTGGCGGGTATCATTACCTCGGGGGCCTTTATCCGCCTGGCCTTTGAACCGTCGGCCCTGGTGGTGGCCCTCGCCCGCTTTATGCGGGGCGTCTTTCCCAAGTTTTCCCAAAAGAATCAACTGGTCGTGGATCATATCTCTCGTTCGCCCGAAGTAGTGGAAGCCTACAAAAACGACCCGCTGGTCCACAATCGCCTGTCTGCTACGCTTGGCATCGGCTTGATTGAGGCCGCTCGTATGCTTTACGGTTTTCAGGGCCATACCGACACGCCCATGCTCATCATGCACGGCGGTGCGGACAAGCTGACTTCACCGAAGGGCAGCAGGCAATTTGCCGAAAATGTCAGCGGCGATGTCACCTACAAAGAATGGCCGGGCTTGTATCACGAATTGCACAATGAACCCGAAAAGCAGCAGGTCTTTGATTTTGTCTTGAAGTGGATGAATGACCATCTGCCCGCCACTTGATTATATTGAAGATTTCTGTCTTATTTGCAAACGGGTACCGGTTTCGGCCCCGTTTTTGGCAGATAAAATGTACAAACATGCTAGGCAAACTCATCAGGCTGGGGCTTTTGGTCATTGTCGTCATCTTGGGATACAACTACTTCTTCGGTGACGAGCAGGAGCAGGCCGCGTCAAAGAAAATCTTCGGCCAGGTCAAAGAAGTGGTCGTCTCCGTCAAAGACTTGCTCAAGTCCGAAAAGGAAAAATTTAACACAGGCAAGTACGATAAGGCCTTGGCCAAATTGGGCGAAGCCTACAAGCGCCTCCAAAGCACGGTCTCTCAAGTGGACAAGGACCTCCTAAAACGCATCGGCGAATTGGAAAAGCGCCGCCGGCAGTTGCAGTCCGAGTTGAACCAGGTCAAGGACACGAGCGATGCCGATGAAAAACAACGCATCAAAGATGCCATTGACCAACTCGCCGAGGACACCGAAGAAGTCATGAATGATGCCGATTCGGGCGAGTGATGGAGGTATTCTAAACAGTTACCAATTATAACTATTCTGGTGCTCCTGTTTTTAGCGTAAAAACGGCGGGTACCTAAACAGCTGCTTCTGAACAGTATTCCACTGCCAAATGCGTGTATTGATCATTGACGAGTATGCTTCCCGGGAATATAAAGAATTCTTGGAAGAGCACTTTTCTGACATAGAAGTCGTAGGTACTTGCGGTATCCCTCGGAAAGGTGCGGAGATATTAAGACACCAATATGTGGACGTCGTCTTGATGTATTTAAATACTTCATCCCTTATGAAGAATGTGGACTTTTCACATGCATTAGGTGGGCCGCCGCTCCTCGTGTTGCTGACCAATGACATTGAGATTGATCGCGCCGATTACCTTTGTTATGATTACAATATCATCGTGGATATCCTGATCAGACCCCCAATGCTTGAGGATTTTATTGCAGCCTTTCGTAAGGCCAGGGCATTGCTGGACCCGGAATATCGCAGGGAGCAATTATTCGATGAGAGCTACTTTTGTCTCAATTGACCCGGCAGCTTCCGGCCGCCCGGTTTTCTCTTCGCGCGCCGTTTCTCGATGATTTTGTGCCTTTCGTACAAAAAACGGGTAGCTTTGACCTTCGGCAGCTAATTTGGCTGCCGAATCAAAACGACTATCATGCGTGTACTCATTGTGGATGACGAGCCGTTGGCCGTAGATGTGCTGGAGACCTATGTGCAGCAGGTGCCCGGCCTGGAACTAGTTGCCACTTGTTCCAACGCCCTGGATGCCAACGCCATCTTGGAGCGTGAAGACGTGGACCTGATCTTGCTGGACATCCAAATGCCCGAACTGTCGGGCATTGACTTCGTCAAGTCCCTGGACAAACCGCCCCTGATCATCTTTACCACGGCATATCCCAATTTTGCCGTCGAAGGCTTTGAACTCAACGCCGTGGACTATCTCCTCAAGCCCATCCCCATGGACCGTTTCTTAAAGGCCATTAACAAAGCCAGGACACAGCTCCAGGCCGACCATGGGGAGACGGCGCTGGACAGCGAGGACTTCTTCTTCGTCAAAGCCGATAAGAAACTTGTCAAGGTGGCTTACAGTGACATCATTTACATCGAAGGGCTCAAAGACTACGTCATCATCCGCATGGAGACCGGCCGCGTCATCACCTTGCAGACGATGAAATATCTGGAGCAAAAACTGCCGGCCGGCCGTTTTCGTCGCATCCACCGCTCCTATATCGTCAATCTCGACAAGATCCTGTCCATTGACGGCAATGCCCTCGAAATCAAGGACCGCAAAGAGACCAAACTTCTCCCCATCGGCAAGAATTATCGCGACGAACTGCTGGAGCTCATTAATCGAAATAAGTTGTAATACAGTGGGCTTAGTCCAAAAATTTTGGCATTTGTTTTAGGGGTTGAAACGCTTTGCTGTTGAAGCGCGTTGCTGTTGAAACGCGTTGCTGTTGAAACGCGTTGCTGTTGAAACGCGTTGCTGTTGAAACGCGTTGCTGTTGAAACGCTTTGCTGTTGAAGCGCTTCGCTGTTGAAAGGGTAAAGCCTGTTTTGCCGGCGCCCGCCGGCAAAATGCGTCCCAAATGAGTCTGTCAATATTGCCGGCGGCTTTAGCCGCCGGGCAGAAAAGCAAAAAAAAAAAATCAGGGGCTTTAGCCCCGGGCCCAAGCCCATTTTCGGGGCCGAAGCCCCTTTTTGTTTGCTACTTTTTTGGCAAAACAAAGCAAGTAAGT
>JALVEF010000168.1 GCA_027031185.1 Saprospiraceae bacterium | reverse complement strand
GGCTAGGCAATGCTACCCGGACGGGTATTACATTATCAGGCGCACGCCGCCGAGCTCTTCGAGTTTGTAGGGGAAGCGGTCTCCCGGCGATCCGATAAACATAAAGTTGATCGGGATATTGTACTTCTTGGAAAACTCCTTGATGAATTTGGGGCCAAACTCACCTTCCACTTCAATAAACTCAATATTGATTTTAGGATAGGCCCGGTCCAGTACCTTGAGATCGCTTTTGAGTATCTCCGGCGCAGACTTGCCCGGTGGGTGCACATGTACGATTTTCAGGTGATTGGTGTGCTCATTCTCCTGGATGTAGATAAGTACCTTGTTGAGTGTGGCCACATTGTCGCCCTTGGTAAAGAAGACAAATGCCTGGTCGTTGATGCGGTCAATGGTCTCGATGATTTTCATATTGAGCTTGCCGATCCCCCGCTGGACAGGACGGAAGATGTATTGAATAAAGTGCAACAACGCATCCAGCAAGACGGTGCGGTTGAGCATGATGCCGATAAAAATCATTGCCGGGATAAAGTAGGTAAAGAACACCGACGAATTGCTCGGCAACCCGTCCTTGGGAGGCATAATGATATTGCCATACAAGGCAATAAGCACACCAGCCAAGGCAATGGCGATACCGTAATAGGGTGCGCGCTCGGGGCGCGGCAATTTAGCACGACGTATTTTTAGCAGGATATTGCCGATGACAAACAGTCCCATCACTGACAAGAAAGAAATCGTATAAACGCCGGCCAGCGTCTCTACCCGCCCTTCGGTGATCAACAAGACCGATATACTGAGCAACAAAAAAGTCAAGATGATGCGATACGAGGCTCCCTTGCGATTTTTCTTCAAGAAAAACTGCGGCATGATGCGGTCCAGTGTCATCCGCTCCAACAGACCGGTTACACCGACAAAAGACGTCAGTACCGCCCCGCTGAGCACCAAAAAAGCATCTAGTGAAACCCAAAAAGCCAGCCATTCGCCTGCCGACATGCGTCCCATCTGAGACAGCAAGGTCGTCTGATACTCGGTCTTAATTTCCGGTATGGGGAGCAGAGTGATGGCCAAAAAGGCCATCAAAGGGTTGAAGATACTCACCACGATCCACATATTGCGCAAGGTCTTGGGGAAGACTCCCGGCTTTTGCTCCTCGACAAAGTTGGCCGAACTTTCAAATCCGGATATACCCAACATCGAAGCGGCAAATCCAAAAAAGATCGCCTTGGTCACGGATTGTGACTCAAGTGGATAGTGCCAGTTTTCCAGCAGTTGCTCAAAACCGTGTCGAAACAAATAGATCAAAATTGCCAGCGTCAGTGTGACCAGCGATACCAGATGAAACAAGAAAATGGCAATGGCCACCTTGGCCGACTCACTGATGCCATTGATGGTCAACAGCGCAAAGACTACCAACAGGAGCATGGTAGCCACATCTACCCATTTGAGCCAGGCAAGAAATTGGGGGACATGCTCCCCGGAGAAGACGGGATGATGCAAAAACCGTATAATATCCGACAGATAATGCATCGCCTCACTGGCCGAAATCACCGCCGTAGCCATGTAAGACAGCAAGGTCAGCGCAGCTGCCATGGAGGCCATTTGCTTACTCGTCGTATTGAGCAGGGCATTGTATGCACCGCCGTTGAGCGGCAAGGCACCCACTACTTCTCCGTAAATCTTGCGAAAAAAGTACAAGACCAGCGCAACAATGCCCAGCGTAATCCAGGCATATTGTCCGGCAAACGAGATCGCCAGCGCCGAAACATATAAAACGGACGAACTGATGTCGTTTCCACAAATCGCCGTGGACTCTAATTCTCCAAGTTTTTTGTGCGTACTCATCTGTATTTCAATTATTTACGGGGCTTATAGCCCCGCACTACCGACCGCAAAGGTAAGAAAAAAAGTAACTGTTTAGGTGCTCCTGTTTTTAGGGATACAATAGGCATTTTTGTTCCTGTTGAAGCGAAAATTTTCGATGCGTAGCAGCGCTACGTGAGAAAATTTTTGCAAAAACAGGGGCAAAAAGGCCATTTTAGCGCAAAAACAGCGTGTACCTAAACAGTTACAGAAAAAACACAGGGCGGACCAAACAGGCATGAACAAACGCCGGTTGACAAACAGCCCGACTCATTTTTTGCGGGTCACTATACGGATGGGGACGCCGGCAAAGTCCCAATGGGCACGAATGCGATTTTCCAAAAACTGGCGGTAGTTGGCCCGGATATCTTTGGCAAAGCTGGAAAAGAAGGCGAAAGTGGGCGCGGGAGTAGGCAATTGGGTGACATACTTGATTTTGGGATATTTGCCGCGGACGGGCGGCGGCGGATGGCGGGCGATTTCGTCCAAAAGCACCTCGTTCAATTCGCTGGTCGGAATCCTCCGCCTGCGGTTTTCATAGACGCGGAGTCCTTCTTGCAAGGCTTTGTGGACGCGGGTTTTCTCCAGCGCCGAGATAAAGACCACGGGCACATCGCTAAAAGGCGCAATACGCTCTCGTATCATACGCGCATATTCTTCTGCCGTCTTGTGATCTTTTTCGACCAAATCCCACTTATTGACCAGGATGACGATGCCTTTCCGGCGCTTTTGGGCCAGACGAAACAAGCTCATATCCTGGGCTTCCAGCCCCTGTGTGGCATCTACCATCAAAAACATGACATCAGCCTCTTCGAGTGCACGGATGGCACGCATCACCGAATAAAACTCCAGACTCTCCTTGACCTTGGATTTTTTGCGGATGCCGGCCGTATCTATCAGCATAAAGCGCATCCCATACCGGTTGTAGAGCGAATGCACGGTATCCCGCGTCGTACCCGCCACGTCGGTGACAATGCTCCGCTCCTCGCCCAACAGCGCATTGACCAGCGAGGACTTGCCGGCATTGGGGCGCCCCAAAATGGCAAATTTGGGCAAATCTGATTCCGATTTTTCCGGCGTCTTTTCTTCCACATATTCGCTGACCGCATCGAGCAAGTCTCCCGTACCCGACCCGGTTAGCGAGGAAACAAAAAAAGTATTTTCGAAGCCCAGCGCCCAAAATTCATTGGCGGATAGCATGCGCTCCATATTTTCCACCTTATTGACTACCACAAAAACGGGCTTATCCACACGCCGCAGCAAATCGGCTATCTCATCGTCCAAGTCCGTGATGCCGGTCATGGAGTCCACCATAAACAACAGCACGTCGGCCTCTTCAATGGCAATGAGCACCTGGGAGCGGATGGCCGACTCAAACACATCTCCGGATCCCTGGACAAAGCCACCTGTATCCACTACTGTAAACTGCTTGCCGTTCCATTCGCTCACGCCGTACTTGCGGTCACGCGTCACCCCAGAGTAGTCGTCCACGATGGCTTCCCGCTGACCAATCAAGCGATTATAAAGCGTGGACTTGCCCACGTTGGGCCGGCCGACAATGGCGATAATGGTACTCATGCGTTGGGTTGGATTATGACACAAATGTACAAAAAGCCATCCGGTTTGGGAAAATTGATGTTTGCGCACCCTTCGGGCGCGCGTGGATTTGCCGCAGCGCCTCCATACGCTACAGCTCTGCTGTCAATAACCACGTACAATCAAAGGCCCCGATAAGACTCACAACAACTCAAAATTTGCATGTGACCATTGCCTGACAAGCTCCCAAACCAATCAAACCTATAAGGTTTGGGAAACCTTATAGGTTTGATCGTCAGATTACCGTTGACCTAGGGTCGCTGAGCCTATCGAAACGGCAGCCTGGTCCTTGGACCATTGACCTTGGACCGTCCCTACCGTTTGTTTTGTAAGCTCCGTAGGAGCCGTACCTTTGTATACTCGTTATGAACAGGTTTGAGACAAGTCTTGGGAATATCGAACACCGATTAACGAATGAGGATTTGAGAAGTGGGCACTTCGACTTCGCCCAGTGACCACGTTTCGACTAGCTCAGGGTTTCCTTCTGTAACTGTTTAGGTGCTCCTGTTTTTAGGGATAAAATAGGCATTTTTGTGCCTACCGAA
>JALVEF010000167.1 GCA_027031185.1 Saprospiraceae bacterium | reverse complement strand
TATTACCGGTTTGAGCCGGCTTATAGTGCTCCTTGCAAAGAATAACTACTCATATAAACTCGCTCTTTTCCTCTGACTTTTCGTTGCTCGAACAGTCATTATGCTACGGCATAACTCCTGTTCAAGCGCCTTGATTCAGTGAAAAATAGCTTTGTTTGCTAAGGGGATTTATTTCTTGCACGGAGCACTAGGACACGTCATAAGGTTTATTTGGTATGAAATGGTGGGATGTGGTATGAAATGGTGGGATGGAGAGCGGGGGATGGCAGCCTTTTGGTCTGTGTATAAAGGATAAAGTGAGATGGGGCTTTGTCTTTAAAAGCGTAGGTATTAATAGTTTTGATGATTAGTGGAAAATTTTGTGTTTTAAAATGAATAATAGTAAAAAGATATTTGAAGAATTATTCATTAACCCTAATGAATCGTTTAGTCAGCATTTATCAATTAACGAGAATTACAGAATACTATTTTCCGGTAGATTCGGTATTGGAAAAACTACATTTCTTAAATATTACTTTAGGGACTCTAAAGATTATAATGTTATACATCTCTTCCCTATTAATTACTCTCTATTGGCGAACGAAGATGTTTTTAGCTATGTTAAATATGATATTCTAGTGTCATTATTTGCTAGCAATGATTATCCTCTAAAGCCTGAATATTATTCGTTCTTAAAATCGTGGTCTGGATTTATGCTTGATAATATAGAGCAGGTAATTACTACAACCATGTTGCTTATTCCTAAGATGGGCAAACAATTGAATATGTTTGCAAAGGATTTGAAGCAATTGTCTTTAGACTTTCAAGAGTATAAGAGAACAAAGAACGAAGTTGAGAAGGATGAAATTAATGCTTTCCTTTCCCAATTTCATAATAATGAGGGGGGGATTTATGAAAGTAATATTATCACCTTAATCATCCAAGAGTGGTTAAACGATATAGGTAAACAGGGTAAAACCAATATACTCATAATTGACGACTTAGACAGAATTGACCCCAGCCACATATTTCGTTTACTTAATGTATTTTCAGCTCATTTCGACAACAGAGATCAGGTCGAATCAAAGAATAAATTTGGTTTCTCTAAAGTCATATTCGTATGCGATGTCGATAACATAAAATCTATTTACGAAAATCAATTTGGTGTTAGAACGGATTTTAATGGTTACTTAGATAAGTTTTATAGCAAAGAGATCTACAGGTTTGATAATAAAGAAAACATATTTACCATTCTAAATACAATCATTAAGAGTATTAGAATTGGAGGTCATCTTTCCGGAGGTCAATATATAGAGGACCACCCAAACTCCAATTTCATTCGAAAAACGATATTAACTATATTGAATCCTTTGATATGGAATGGTTGTATTAATTTGAGATCCTTATTTAAATTTTTTAGTCAATCTATAACTATTTTAAGAGAGCCAGCTACAATAAAAGGGGAGCAATGGTTTCCAATTGAGAATGGCTTTCTTAGTGCAATTTACATCCTTTCAAAATTCGTTGGTGATTTTGATATACTTAAACAAAAATTACAAAATTTACCTAAATTACCAGTGAGGAATAATGACCACCCTGAACGTTTTATAGGAAATCTGGTGATGCTTATTGATTCGTCTAATTCGTCAATAGTAAAGAAAAATCTAATGGGAGGTCCTAGTCAAGGTATTGATTATAAAACTACAACGGGTAAAGGTAACGTTTATGAGGGAAATTATATGATTTTCCCACTTAGGCAACATGGTATCTCAGTATTCACAGGAATTCTAAGAATCTTAACCTTAAATGGGGCACCTATTAGCATAGGTGAGATAGGTAGAGAGGGAATTGACATACACGATCTAATGATGGAGGTAATTAATGAGATTGTGATATAATTTTAGAGATAAATAATGATAAATTTAGTGAGACTTATACCCGGTTTTGTTAACACTTCAATATTTTTCTTATGAAACACTTGAGTTTGCTTTTAATTTTTTTGATGATGTCTTCCGTCTTAACCGCTCAAAAGGTGCCTTCCTCAGGAATATGGATGAAGGGTGGAAGTAGAGTGGCCGGCCCATCGGTTTTTAGCCCGTCCGGCGGGGTTTTGGCGCTCTCTGCCCGGACCTCTTTTAAGCAGGTTTCCTCCCGCACGACTCCTAATGGCTTGCAGCATGTGCGATATCAAGAGTATTACAAAGGGCTGAAAGTGTTGGGCGGGGTACTCATCCAGCACAATAAGGACAACCGGCTGCAATCCGTTAACGGGTATTATTGGCCCAATCTGGAGGTCAATACCTCTCCGGCCTTGGATGTCGAAAGCGCTAAAGAATTGGCTCAACTCTACTGTTTTCAACAAAGGATGATGAAGGAGGAGCCCTTGCAGAAAAGCCCTGATTTTGATATAGAACGGCCTCCGGTACTTTACATCGCGGACAATACCTTTCCGCAGTACTCCGGTCGTGTTGCATTGGTATGGGCGGTGGAGGTTTCTTATAAGGTGGAGCAAATTCCACATAAAGAGCGTGTTCTGGTGAACGCTCATAATGGGAGTATTGTCTCCTCTATTCCGTTAATCATGTACGATAATATAGAAGTGGAGGTTCGAACAAAGTATGCGGGGAACCGGACGATTACCATAGATTCGATTTATCCTGATTTATATCGTTTACAGGATAATAGCCGGGGGAAGGGAATTGAGACCGTGGATTTGTTTACCGATGATTTGTATACTAGCAAAGACAAATTGAATTGGAATATTCACGATTCTGAATCCGAAACGGCCACTGATGTGCACTTCGGCATGGAGGCGTATTATGATTTATTGAAGGACTCCTTCGGTTACAACAGTATCGACAATCAGGGATTCAAGTTGGTAGGGAACCTTCATGCCTTTCAAGGCAGGGCGTTCGTCAATGCTTATTGGACAGGAGAAGCGGCCTTTTTCGGCGATGGAAACTGCCGGGGGTATGGGCCACTTACCACCTTGGATGTGGTGGGGCATGAATTCACGCATGGCTTAACACAAAAGACTTCGGGATTGGTGTACCGGGATGATCCCGGAGGACTCAATGAATCAATGAGTGATATTTTTGGCAAAGCATTGGAGTATATATACGACAGAGATAATTTTACATGGGAGATTGGAAGAGCTTTTATAACAAATGATAAATTGGAACCCTTTCGCTCTATGTCCGACCCCAACCGGTACAATAACCCAAAGTATTATAGAGGAAACCATTGGTTTAACGAGGTGCACAATACTTCAGGTGTGATGAATTATTGGTTTTATTTAATCTCGGATGGGGCCAAAGGGGTCAATGAAGTAGGTGATTCATTTGATATTCAAGGTCTCGGACTACCCAGGGCTTTTCGTATTGCGTTTGCCATGAACGCACATTACTTGACCCCAATTTCGACTTATCCGGATGCAGTCAATGCAAGCATCGCGGCTGTTAAGGCGCTCTATGGCTCACAAGGAATCGAACTGGAGACTGTTATGGCTGCTTGGAAAGCGGTTGGCTTGGGGATAACTAGTTATCTGGATAATGATTTGTCAATAAGATTAAAAAAAGATGGGAAAATAAGATTTTTTAGGTCGATAGCATCCTGTGAACAAACCAGACATCCGGTTGATATAGTCCTCTTCAATAGAGGGAAGAATACGGTAGCTGCTGGTACGGACATTCCTGTGAAGATTACAATTGACAATGTAAGCAAGTCTAATATCATCCACATACAAAATGATTTGAAGCAAGGAGACTCATTAGAGTATATTTTCAAAGATTCATTTGATCTGATAGGTAAAAGGCCCGGTTTAGTTTTTGTAGAAGTTGAGTTGGAGAAGGATGATTATATCCTGAATAATAAAGCAATGGTTTCTTATTTTGTTGTATCGGGCAAAGAAGGGCTGAGTGTAGGACGTGCCGCGTTGCTGGAGCCAAAAAATAAGGACTGTCTTCATCAAATGAAGGATACTTTGTACCAGTCTTTTTCTGTTGCTATAGGTAATACCGGATGTGTAGATATACC
>JALVEF010000166.1 GCA_027031185.1 Saprospiraceae bacterium | reverse complement strand
CCGCCGGGACGGCCAACACCCGTCGTCCGTTCCGAAAACTCTCCACCGATTCGGAAAGCAGCTGTTGCTGGCGCAGTGTACGTATCAATCGCTGAAACACCGAAGCCAATTCAGCCGTCCGGGCATTTTTTTGCCTTTCGATAGCCACCAATTCAGGCGACGCATCGGGGCGCACCTGACCTTCCTCGTCAATGATGCGGTCAATTTCTGCCAGCAAGTCACCGTCCGGCTCCAAATCCGCCACGAGGCGCCACAGCGGTGCATATTCTTCCTGCCGTTCAGGTGTAAAATAGCCTACAATGCCATGCGCCAAACGCAGCACATTGGCGATTCGCACCACCGCATCCAGCGACAGCACATAAGACTCAATCTCCAGTTTCGACAGATCATCGTCAATACTTTCATAGCGCCCTAGCGGAACAAGTGCGTTGCGTTCCATACCGTCCCGGAAGGCCTGCACCTCATCCAGTGCCGTTACGATGGTGTCATAGTCCGCCACCGGAGAGAGACGACGACACCGTGCGGCGCCCGGTTCACCATAGCACTTGGCCGCAAGCAATGACCGGATTTGGTCAAATTCCAGACGCACCAACAAGTCAGCAGGAATCAATTCAATCATCGAGTCAACAAAGTTCTTACCGCCTCAAAAATTTCATGGCGGCCACAACAATCAACACTGCCACCCCTCAAACGTTCGTCCCATGACTCAAATTTCCAACCATAAGACCACATCAAGAAACCCCAAAATTTATACGCCTGTCCATCATTTGCGTTGCGCCCCCGTGTCTATCCGTGTCCTTCCACACACATAAGCCCCCTTCCCATATTTACATTACCAAAATTGCGGTATTTTTTGCATCCCCCTCCAAAGAGAGCGAAATTGCCCTTAATTTTGGCTCTAACAAATATATTCCGCAGGTTTAGTCCCAAAACCGGTTTGTAAGAAGTAGATAGGCATCTGTTGAATAAAAACAGCTGCAGCAAATTACAAACCATGAGTACACATACCGGACGAGCATTCATCCATGCCGGTGCGTATCCCGTGCACCTATGTGGCTCTGGCGTCCGCGTGTCTCCCTTGTTTCCTCTTCTGACATCCATCTCACCCCTCCGACGCGCACGCATTGGAGCGGTACCTCCATTTTTGATAGGCGGTGGACAACAAAAACAAACACACCATGAACAAACGCTTTACCCTACTTATCCAAAAAGCAGCTTTCAGCCTGGCTCTTACTATGGCTATAGCCAGCGCATCGGGACAAAATATCAACGAGTTTCACTATGACAATGTCGGCGTAGACCAAAATCAATTTGTGGAAGTCTTCTTTCCCGATCCCCAACCGGTGGACCTGACCCAGTACGTGGTCACCCGCTATAACGGCTCCAACGGAATGCCTTATGGCACAACGGCCACGTTGGCAGTTATGACCGCCACGCCGGGTACCGGCGGCACGTATTACGTCTGGTATGCGGGTTTGCAAAACGGAGCTCCCGACGGAATCGCCCTGAGCGGGCCTGGTGGTCTGATTGAGTTTTGGAGCTATGAAGGCACTTTCACCGCCATTATCGGCCCCGCCAATGGGGTGACATCCACCGATGTAGGCGTAAGCGAAAGCAGCAGCACACCTGTCGGATCATCTTTGGCATGGGACGGCACCCAATGGGTCGTCCTCGCCGATGACAATCCCGGTCAAGAGAACTTCCCACCACCGCCATGCAGCATCACATCTATCACTTTGAGCAATATCAGTGCCTGCAACGACCAGGGTACCGCCGCCACCGATGACGACACTTTTACCTTTGACGTCACCATCAACTATCAGAATCCACCCACCACTGGCAATTTAGTTCTCGAACTTTACGACATCAACAATAATCTGATCAGCACCCAAAACCTCGCTTTCGACCCCAATTTGAATAGTGTAATGTTTACCGGCCTGTCGGCCGGTGTAATTGACGCCGCCGACAAGACCATCACGGCAGTGGCACATTTTAGCGACGACCCTGCCTGTACTTTTACCAACACCAGCGCCGGCACCGCACCCGGTCCCTGCTCATCCGGTTGCGGGCTGAATTTGGGCAGCGTCGCAAAATCCTGTGTCAACCAGGGGACAGCCTGCAACGGCGATGACCAGCAGAATTTGACCTTCCTCGTTAATAACTCCGCCCCCGGCCCGTCCAACCAATTCACTGTGACCTTTGGCGGAAATACTTACGGTCCTTATGCCTACGGCATGTCGCATACTATCAACAACATCCCGCCCACTTTGGACACCGCCGAAAACATCGTCTTCACAGACGTGGACGACGCCACTTGCTTTGACATAATAGTATTTGACCTGCACGGCTGCTCCCAATTTGACGCCCCGGCTGTCAATGCCATCGGCGATTCCATCTGCTTCTATCAAGACCTCCAACTCCTCGAAACCGGCGGTGACGGCACTTCCTGGAACTGGACCGGTCCCAACGGTTTCACTTCCACCGACCAGAATCCCCTCCTGGTACAACCACCCTATCAGGTATCCAACGGCTGGTACTATGTCACCGTCACCGCACCCGGCGGCTGTACCGCCGTGGACAGCACTTATTCTATTGTCTATCCGCTGCCGGCGGTAGATATTCTCACATCCGACACCAGCGTTTGCGAAAACTCCGGCTCTTTCCCCATCCAAGCCATCCCCGATTCCGGCTATTTCATTGGCCCCTTCGTGGACGCCACCGGCAATTTTGACGTCAATGCCGCCGGCCCCGGAGCGCATCAGGTGATTTACGGATATTCCAACATCTATCGCTGCGACAATTTTGACACCATTACCGTCACCGTCCTGCCCGCTCCGGTAGTGAGCGCCGGCGGTTATGGCTTCCCCTGTCTCAACGATCCGCCCATCACACTATACGGCGGCACACCACCCGGCGGCACATTCAGCGGCCCAGGCGTCGTCGGCAATACCTTTGACCCCTCCGTTGCCGGTGTAGGTCCACACGACGTGATATACACTTATACCGATGCCAACGGCTGTACCGGGACAGATACGACGACTATCGAAGTGCTGGACATTCCGGATGCTCCTACCGTTTCCGATATCACCGTTTGCTACGGCGATTCGGCCACCATCACGCCCACCTTGGGCGGGGGCGGTGGGCCTACTACGCTGTATAGTCAGACCTTCGATACCGACGGATACGGCGCCGTCGGCCCCCAACCACCTACCATCACCAATCCGCCTGACGCGTCCTGGCAAGTCAACGGCGATCTGACCGGCCTGACCGCCACATCCGACTATTTCCAAACCATAGGCGGCCAGCTGGTTGCCCGCGACGTGGACGGCGAAGTATGTTTCCAGACCGCCGCCATCAATATCTCGGGCATGACTAATGTCAGCCTATCCGTGGATATTTCCGAGACCGGCGACCACGAAGCCACCGACTATGTGGATGTCAAATACCTCATTGACGGCACTGAAACAAAAATCACCAACTGGATGAGTGCCGGTGACGCCAACCACACGCTTATCGGCGACGTGCTCATCGGTGGCACACCTGATGATGCCGATTGGGGCAGCACCACCGTCACCGCAGCGGGCTTGTCCGGCAATACGATGATCCTGTCCGTCTGCGTATTCAACAATGCCGGCAGCGAAAATATCTATATTGACAATGTCTCCGTGACCGGCGAGCCGGCGCCTATGACCGCCACCTTCAATTTCTACGACGCCGATCCCAACACACCCGGCGCCAATTTACTCGCCAACAACGTCACATCCTATACGGTTGCGCCTGCCACCATGACGCAAACCATTTGGGTGACTACCACCTCGCCCAATGGCTGTGATAGTGACGGCAACCCCGTCACTATCACCGTTAATCCGCTGCCCACGCCGGACGCCGGCACCTATCCTCCGGTTTGCGTCAACGAACCGGTCACGCTCTCCGGCTCGCCCGCCGGTGGCAGTTTCAGCGGCACAGGCGTCACCGCCAGCACCTTCCAGGCTGCCACACCGGGCACCTACGACATTTACTACAC
>JALVEF010000165.1 GCA_027031185.1 Saprospiraceae bacterium | reverse complement strand
GCCGGTGTGCCCGCATCGGCGGCCAAGCGTGCGACCTGGTGCAATTGCGCCTTGATGGCATCGGGGATGTGCGCCAGGTCAGGGATGAGCGAATCCACCAACATCAGCTTGAGCGCGCCGCCGATATACGTGCCGGCATAGGTGGGCACCCACTTGGAAGCACTCGGCGAGAACCCCTCATTGGTCAATGCACCCAGGGCCGTCAGATTGTAGGACCTGCCCGCGTCCGTGCCGGACTGATACGCTCGCAGGAAGAAGTGCGGGCCGGTCAACTCCAGCTTGTGAAACTGCTGCACAAAATTGCGCAAGGCATAGCGCTCCGAGCCTTGATAGACCGTGCTGCCGTTGCCCACGCGATAGCTGTAACTGGCCTCCAGCTTGTCCGTCAGGCGGTAGTGGAGCGCCGTAGAAAATTTGATACTCTTGGCATCGCGGCTCTCCAGCAAGTCTTCTTCTTTCAGTCCCGTGCGTGTGATGCGGATCGGGTCTGCCTGGGCGATCAACTGCGGAAACAGTTGCTTGAATATCTGGAACTTGATCGGATCACCTTGGGAAAATGCCTGTGCCAGGGCCAGCGACAGCGGCTGGTTCAGCTGCGGCGCATTGAACGGCAGGAAAATCTGCGTCTCATCGCCGTACAAATTGAGCCCGTCAAAGTTGGGATCCCCCGGCTTGACCGTGCCGTCGCCTTCCGTGGGGCGGTCGGTGTCATAGTCATCGGCCACCCAGTCCTTGGCCTGCAGCACGGAAAAGTTGAGCTTGTAGGCAAACTTGTCCGACACTTTCTGCGCCCAGCGGACAGAGACCTGGCCCATGGGATCATTGTAGTCCTTGTGTGTGGACGTGGTGGACTGCGTCAAGCCCGCCTTCATCTGGGCACTCAAACCGGGGTAGTCGAAGGGGTTTTTGCTGTTCATCAGCAAGATGCCGTTGAAGGCATTCGGGCCATAGAGTGCCGAGGCGGCGCCGGGCACCAATTCCACGTTGGCGATGTCCAATTCCGAGATACCGACGACGTTGCCGGTGGGGAAGTTGAGCAGCGGGGCGGCATTGTCCATGCCGTCCATCAACTGCACAAAGCGGACATTGGCGATGGCAGCAAAGCCGCGGGTATTGTACGAGGTAAAAGTCAAACTACCATTGGTAGCCCGCACCCCTTTCAAGGCCTTGATCTCATCGTAATAATCGGGCGCCGAGGACTGCTTGATGGCTGTCAGATCCAGTTTTTCGATGGTGACCGGCGACTCCATGAGCCGCTCCTCCACACGCGAGGCCGAGACGACGACCTCATTGCCGATAATGGCCTGGGTGGAGAGTGTCACATCTACGACCGCATCCGGTTCATTGACTTCCACCTCCTTGGTCTCCATGCCGACCATGGAAATCTGCAAGACATACGGCGTCTTCTCCCTGACGCGCAGTTCAAACCGGCCATCTACATCCGTGACCGTCCCCACGACGGTACCTTTGACCAGTACGCTGGCGCCGATCAGCGGCTCGCCTGACGCTGCGTCCTTGACCGTACCGCGCACCTGATTTTGGGCGATGGCGACGACAGAAAAGAACAAAGACAACAGCACCATCAGGCTGATTCGAGTTTGTGTAGATTTGTTCATATATCGCTTTTGAAGTTAACAAATCGGATTTGCTCCCGAAAGATAGAAAAGCTTTTGATTTTATGTACAAGAAATCGCCCATATTTTCGCCTGTTCTGTGTGCGCCCGCACACAGAACAGGCGAAGGCAGCCACTCCCCATGCGGTCTAATATCCTGATTATTAAGCCGTTAGGAAGGATTCATGCGCCAACCTGCCGGAATGCACCCCGCCTGCCGGCGCATACGCGGCTTATCCCTATCTTTGCCCAAAATCCCTGCAATGGAACTACTGGACGGACGGGCCGTGGCAACCGCCATTAAGACCCGACTGAAAGAAGAGACCGAAACTTTCGTCGCCGCCGGCAGGCGGCGCCCCAAACTCGTCGCCGTGCTGGCCGGTGACAACGCCGCCAGCGCCGCCTACGTGCGCAACAAGGAGCGCGCCTGCGCCCAAGCGGGTTTCGATTCGGAAGTGATCCGGCTGCCACAGGACGTCACCGAAGACGAGCTGCTCGCCACCGTCCGCCGGCTCAATGCCGACAGCAGAGTGGACGGCTTTATCGTTCAGCTTCCCCTCCCCCGCCACATCCGGGCGCAGCGCATTCTGATGGCCATTGACCCGGCCAAGGACGTGGACGGCTTCCACCCGGCCAATTTCGGGCGGATGGCCCTGGGCCTGGACGGCTTTATTCCCGCCACGCCCTACGGCATCCTGCTGCTCCTGGAGCACTACCAGATCCAGACCGCCGGCCTCGAAGCCGTCGTCCTGGGCCGCAGCCACATCGTCGGCCTGCCCATGAGCATCTTGCTGGCGCAGAAACGCTCCACGGGCAATGCCACCGTCACCCTGGTTCACAGCCGCACGGCCGACCTGAAGGCCCACACCCGGCGAGCCGATCTGCTCATTGCCGCCATCGGACGCCCCGGTTTTGTCACGGGCGACATGGTAAAGCCGGGCGCCATCGTCATTGACGTCGGCATCAATCGCGTCAAAGCGCCGGAGAGAAAGAGTGGTTATCGCCTTTCAGGCGATGTGGATTTCGACAGTGTCCGCACCCGGGCGGCGTACCTGACACCCGTACCGGGCGGCGTCGGCCCGATGACAGTCGCCGGCCTGCTCATGAATACAATGAAGGCGTACAAAAGAACGGTCCAAGGCCCAAGGTAAACGGTAAACGGGTTCAACGCTCCGCGTTGATGGAATGGGACAGTATAGCGGTATAGCGGATAGAAAAAACGGGATATTTTGCCGGCGGGCGCCGGCAAAATGGCATTATCGGCACTTTCCGCGGCTCCGCGATGTCAGAGTGGCCGAATGGACAGAAACAAGTATGTGTGGACCCAATCAACGCGCCAGCGTTGAACTCGGTTCGGCAGGCTCACCGTAAAATTTTTCATTTTTAATTTTTCATTATTAATTGAATAAAGCCGGGGGCGCTCTACGTAAATTCCCCGAATTTCCCTGCCCCGGACAGGCCATTCACTTATTGTATTGGTTTTAAATACGTACCTTGCAGCAATTGGCGGGCGAGTCCGGTACGGGACGGTGGCGTCCCGTACCGGACTCGCCGAGATATTCACCAAAACATGTTCATACCAAATCCATTCATCATGAAACGAATCTTTACCCTCTTGTTAGCAACTTTATGTGTGGCCGGCTATCTGAACAGCCAGGTCAACTACACTGCCAACGACCAGGTGACGCCTTATACCGGCGTATTCCGGCCCGGCATCAACATGGGCTATTATCCGCCCTACTACACCAATGACGACTTAGTGAACATCGCCGCCGGCAATCCGGCCCTGAACCTGAAGGGCATCGGCGCCCGCACTTACCGTCCCGCACTGTACGACCATATCACGGAAACCTGGGGGATAGACCAATTGGTGTCCACCTTCCAGCACGGCCAATCGCTCGGCATGGGTGATCTGACCATGATCGTCGGATTCCCGGCGGAATGGCACCGCGACAATACGTACTACTGCCAACCAAATGACCCGTACCATATCTACTGCAACAGTAACAACGATCCCTACAATCCTGACTGCAAATGCGCCCTGTTTGCCAACCTATATACGCCCATCTGGGACGGCGGCGCCAACGGCACACCCTACAACGATGACAACTACCTGGCCGCCTATATGTACAATCTGGTCACGACGTACAAGGACTATGTCAAGTTTTGGGAGATCTGGAACGAACCCGGCTTTGACCACTCCTACGTCCAGGGCTGGCAGCCGCCCGGCGGACCGGGCAACTGGTGGGACAACGACCCGTCGCCGTGTGTCAACCACTTCCATGCCCCCATCCAGCGCTTCGTGCGCACCCTGCGCATCTGCTATGATGTCATCAAGACCGTAGATCCCGACGCTTACGTGGCCCTGGCCGGCGTGGGCTTTGAATCCTTCCTGGATGCCGTCCTGCGCAATACCGAC
>JALVEF010000164.1 GCA_027031185.1 Saprospiraceae bacterium | reverse complement strand
ATGAGAAAATTTTACCAAAGACAGGCGCGAAAAGGCCATTTTAGCACAAAAACAAGGGGTGCTCAAACAGTTACAAGGCAAAAACAGGGGCAAAAAGGCCATTTTAGCGCAAAAACAGCGGGCACCTAAACAGTTACAATTAGGGTAACTGTTTGGGTGCTCCTGTTTTTAGGGATAAAATAGGCATTTTTGTGTATGCCGAAGGTGTATGTACAGATCAAACCGGTTTACGAGTTTATTTGTGGCAAAAACAGGGGCAAAAAGGCCATTTTAGCACAAAGACAGCGGGCACCTAAAGAGTTATAAATTAGGAATACCGTCATACAAGCTCCGCCTTGTGCGCACGGGCGTGCGCACAAGGCGGAGCGATAGCATCAGCGCACCATAAAACGTGCATGGCGCACCCCGCCGCCTGCGTATTCCACTACCAGCAAATACATGCCCGGCTCCAGATGACCGGTGGCTATCTGCATCTCCGTTTTTCCCGGATACGTCCTCAGCCGGCGCCCCAGCACATCGTAGAGATGGACACGAACCGGGCGCATGTCAAACTTCACCGTCAGATAATCATGCGCCGGATTGGGATAAAAGACAAAGCCGGGAGCCGGCGCGCCTTGATCCACACCCATCGGCATGGTCCATATTACCAATGTCGAAGACTTCGCACCCCAGCCCAGCGCACAGGAGGCCTGTACATACACATCGTAAGACGTGTTCGGAGTCAGATTCATCACAATGGCGGTTGCATTGGCCACAATCAATTCCGCCCAACTGTCCTGTGAGCCACTGACCCGGTAACGTACCCGGTACTGACCGGCCCCTGTCGTAGGTATCCAAGCGAGTGAAAACGTCGTCTGCGTGACGGCTGTCACCTGCACACTGTCCACCGTGCACCCGTCAGGCAACGCAATCTGTGCCGTATCGGTGAATGCCGACCAAGCCCCGCCACACTTGGTTTGTACCTGATAGTCATACGTACCGCCATCCGACACGCTGACGGTCACCGGCGGTGCCGTCAAATCCTGACTGGTCCAATTAGCCGTCCCTGTTGGGCGGTGTCGCACGGAATAAGCCGTGGCACCGGGTACCGGCGACCAATCCAATTTGAAAGCAGTGTAAGAGACCACTTCGGCGACGACATCGGACGGCGGGCCACAAGCCTGCATCGTCGTAAATATCAACAAGTCCCCAAAGCCGGAGTCAAAGCTCCCGCATTCGGTCTTAATGCGGCATTCATACGTCGTATTGCTCATCAGTCCCGACAATTGGACTTGGTTAGTGGTAACCGTCGTACTGAGCCAGGTTGTCGTTCCGGCAGGACGATAGTTGACCAGATAGCCCGATGCATTCGGAGCGGCATTCCAGGTGATGGTAGCCGCTGTGGCAGTTACGGTCGTTGCCGAGGCATTGAGCGGTGCATCACACGGCGCCGGCATGGTAAAGCTTTTCACCGGCGAAAAAGCCGACCAGCCGCCCTGACAGTGGGCCTGCACCTTGTAAAAGTATTCTGCCTGAGACGTCAGTCCTGTCAGGACGATGGAATTGTTGCTGGTCGTCTGGGATTGCCAGGGCATACCCGCTTCCTGGTATTGCACCTCATACGAAGTGGCGCCATTGACGGCATCCCAGGAAATCATAGCCGATGTGGGCGACTGAATCGTCACCGACAAGCCGGTCGGAATACCACAGGACTCGCCCACGGTAAAGCTGTCTATAGCTTGACAACTATGACAATCCGTCACCGTCACCGAATAAGTGCCGTAAGCCGCACCAGAGATATCTTCGGAAGTAGAGCCGTTGCTCCAGGCATATAGATAGGGCGAACAACCTCCGCTGACACTAATGTCAATAGCTCCGTCAGCATTGCCGGGAGAAGCATTAGTCACCGTGCCGGTGATGACCACGGGATCCGGTTCGTTGATGACGAAAGCCGTTGCCGCCGTCTGACCGTTGGCATCGGTCACCGTGACGGAATAATTGCCCGCCGGCAGGTTTTGGTTACTCCCCCCGCTCCAAGCATACGTGTAGGGAGCCGTACCGCCGACAGTAGTGGCAGTTGCAGTACCGTCGCTGCCGCCGTGACAAGAGACATCCGTGGTGGTGACGCTTACGCTCAAACCTGCAGCTACATAACACACATCCAGACTCCAGCCGTTGATCGTACCGCCATCGGCGGTAAACACATCCTGCACTTCCAACGTCCAGGTGCCGGCCGCCTCTTTGCCGAGAAAGTCGTTGAGATTGCCATACGGATGATAGACATCGCCGCTGGTGGGCGGACACGGGATGGCACCGTAGGCATTGGGCGCATCATCCGAAAAACTCAACCACATATTGTCATCGCTGCCGCAGACTTGATTCAGCAGAATTACGGACGTATTGTCAGGGCTGAGGAGTTTGATAACCAAATCGCTGATGTACGTATGTGTGATATCCAGATCCTTGACCTTTATTGAAGTGATGGCCCCGCCACTGGGGATCGTAATCGTGGACGACACGGTAGTGTCTGCATCGGCAGGTATGGTTACCGGTACATCCGCGGCATTAATGGTCTCACAAAAGATGGGTTTTGTAGTGAAGGAGAAAGTAGATGAGTACACATTTTGACCACAGGGATTGTCGGATTTTACCCGCCAATAATAAGTCTGTGACGGAATGAGCGAAGTGGTCATTTGATACGATTCGGTCGTACCGGTATTGGCCGATACCACGAGATTTTGCAATTGGGGATCGGCATAAATCTCAATCGTATAGGCCGTCACCATGCCACCGTTCCAGGTAAACAAGGGCTGCAAATCTACGTCCGTAGCACCGTCGGCGGGAGCCATCAAAACAGCCGGCGCCGGCGGCCCGGATGCTGAAAAGATGCTGATGCCGGTCTGGTCGGTCAGGTTGCCGCTCGTACCCAAGATTTGAATCTCGTGCATGCCTTCGGACAAGCCGTTCATCAATTGGGCGGTGACCGTGACGGTGGCCGGCGGCGTCACGGGATTGGATGAGAAAGAGACCGCCATGCCGGAAGGCACATTCTGGGCCGTCAGGGAAACGGTATCCGTAAATCCGGAGATGGACTCCACGTTCATATTGAAAGTCAAGGAAGCAGGAGTACAGGCCGACGACGTATTTTGGGCCACCGACAGGTGAAAACCGGGCTGCGCCTGGCCGATGGTAAAGTTTTGGTCGCTGATATCAAAGAAGATATGGTTGTGACCGATGACCATAATGCGCGCCTGCGCAGTCGTCTGATTGGGTAATAACACCTGATAGCTGCCTGTATTCGGCACGTCTTGTGCCAGCGTATCCGAAAAGCTATTGCCGCCATCAAGCGACAAGATAATGTCCACGGTACTCGCGGATACGGGCGGTTGGTTCGTGCCGGCCACGTCCCAGGTCACGGTCTGATACGAATACGCCGGCCAACTGACATTGGTATTGGGCTGCGTCACGACAAAGGGGCCGGCATCGGCCGTGACCGTCACCACCATATTGGTCTCCGCCGTACAGCCGCGATTGGGATGATTGTCCCGTACCGTCGCCCGGAATTTCAGGTCGCGGGTCACGGCCGGCAGGACTTCCCACGTCGGCGACGCATTGTTCAGGAGGTCCTGCATCCGCGGAAAGAAGCGCCGCGGCGATGGCGTGGGCGTAAACGACCGGAACAGAGGCCCTACCACCGACGTATTCTCCGGCGGCATCGGTGCAAACTCCGGATCCATCTGTTCCCAGCAATAGGTCAGGCTGTCGCCATCTGCGTCGGAAGCCTGAGCCGTCAGCACAAAGGGCGTGGACTTGGGGATGATATAGTTGCTGACATTCGACACCACCGGCGGCGTATTGCCAATATCTTGATTGACACTGCAATTGCCGTTGTTTTGGATGAAGTTGTTGATTTCTTCCAGACTACCTGCATGGAAGTAGTCGTCGCTGTGGTTTTGCACATTGGGAAAGCAAACTCCGGCATAGCCCATAATGGTAGAAGCACTCCCAGGCTCAAAGGCCTGGCCGGACACACGGTTGCAGTCATTGTTTTGGGTGTGGTTGGCTCCAAACTGATGCCCCATTTCATGGGCCACATAGTCAATGTCAAACGGATCGCCGACCGGTTGGGACGAGCCCGTGACACCTTTGGCCTTGGACGGCGAACAAGGCGACTGGAGACGAGCGATGCCGCCGCCACCCGTACTGAACACATGGCCTATGTCATAATTGGCCGTACCGATGATGTTGTCAATAGTGGTTTGGTTTTCATCCAGCATCGTCGCCCCATCGTTATTGGTATAGGGGTCTGTGGCGCCATTCAGAAAGATGATTTGGTCGTTGTTGTCCACCATTGTCATGTGGATGCCCACCTCCCGCTCATAGACACCGTTGAGGCGGTTCATGGAAGTGTTCATAGCCGCCAGGGCACTTGCAACCGTTCCCCCGTGAAACTGCGCGTACTCGCCCGTACAGGCCAATGCCAGGCGGTATTCACGGCGGAGATTATCTCCACTCCGCAAACCGGCCGATGCGACAGCCGGAGCAGGCTTATAGTCATCTACGGCACAGTGAAAGCTCTTGCCAGCCGGGTGATAATCGCGCTTGTAGTACACGACATAGTGATGGACATCAGACGCCGCATACGGGTCAATAAACCATTGGCCCGCCGGGTCAAATACCATGGCGTGAAAGCCTTGCGGTGATATCTCCAAGCGCACCTCACGGGCCGGATCCGCTTTGTCATAGCCCTTGAAGGCCCGGATATCCGGATATTTGGCTTGCAGGCCCGGAGCGAATACATGCGCATCTTCCAGCACGAACGTCCGGTATTGGCCGTCCGGCCCCGGAATGGTAAAAGGAAAGTTTGCCGGCGTAGCCGCCGGCTTGGTTACCGGTATCTGCATCAGATAATCGCGCGCACCGGTATAGTCGAGGGCATACGTGCGATATTTTTGGGGAACAATCCGGCGCATGCCGGTTTGGGCTGACAGGGAGACCTCCTCGACCGGATGCCAATAATCTTGACCGTGCAGACCGGTAGCCGCCAATAATAAGCACATCAGGTACAGTTTTTTTTTCATGGTTTTGATTTGGTGAAACTGTTCAATGGTTGCGGTTTACGTCCTTCTCATTTGCGAAAAGGATCCGGGTATCGAAAGGGATAACATTTGAAACGCACCGGCAGGCCAAAAGGTGCACAGCCCGGCGGACTTAACCACAAATGTCCGGTCATAGTCAAAGCCCAAAAGGCAAAGCTGCCGCTTTTCGTGCCGGGTAGCGGCACGAAAAGCGGCAGCCCGGGCTTTATACAACATAACTGTTTTGGTACCTGCTGTTATTGCACCAAAAACGGGAGCACCCAAAACAGATTTGCTCCAAGCGATTTTTTGGGACGATTGAATATCGAACAAGGAACACCGATTTGAGATTTTAGAAGGAATCCCTGAGCTATTCGAAACGCCCACTTCTCAAATCTTCATTCGTTAATCGGTGTTCGACATTCCCAAGTCCCAAACCTGTTCGTGACGAGTATAACCCGCACCTGGGGCAGGTAAGTGCGGGACCGTCTCTTATTTTTTGGTACAAGTGGTGTGCCGGCGGGCGGGAAGGTGTTCGGCATTGCTGTCAGCTTTAGCCGGCAGGAACCGGAAAGATTATCTGAACCTGTGACTATAGTTTCCTTGCTCTGCATTGCTGTCAGCTTTAGCCGACTTTGCCGTTGGCTTCAGCCAACGGACAAAAGTGCCAAAAAACAATCGGGGCTTTAGCCCCATCAGCCGACAAAGTAGCCCAAAGTCCAACCGAAATTCAAGCTCCGTAGGAGCGAAACTGCTACACAACAAAGCAAAGTCAAAGCCAATGGCCCATTTTGTTTTTCTTGGTCTCCAAATAGTGGCGATTGTAGTCGGTAGAGCGAATAATGAGCGGCACCCTCGTGATGGACTCAAACACACCTGACGACTCCAACGCATTGATTTTCAATGGATTGTTGGTGAGCAGCTCAATGTCTTTCACACCGATATCTTTTAGAATGGTGACCGCATCGTCATAGCGCCGCGGATCCGGCTCAAAGCCGAGATGGACATTGGCATCCGAAGTATCCATTCCCCGGGACTGGAGATTGTAGGACTTCAGTTTGTTGATCAGGCCGATGCCCCGCCCTTCCTGGCGAAGGTAAATCACGATACCATGCGCCGCTGCCACCTGCCGGAGCGCCGTCTCCAACTGCTCCCCGCAATCGCAACGCCGGGAGCCAAAAACATCACCGGTAATGCATTCCGAATGAATGCGCGTCAATACCGGACGGGACAGGTCCAATTGCTTGTGCACCAACGCCAGGTGCGGGCGCGGGTCGGATTCCCCATTGGCGTAAGCCAAAATCTCAAATTCTCCATATTCGGTAGGCAACTCTGCCTTAATCAGTCTTTTCATTGTTTCGCTTGTGAAATCATAGCATACAACACGCCTTCCTTCAAGGAGTTTGGACTATACAACAGTCTTTTGACCTTTGTCCGCCGGAGAACGAAAGCCAAAAACAGCGACGTCATCACGATCCACTTTTTGCGGCCCATCGGGATGCGCGGCATTTGCAGGCGCTCCGCATAAGTAGTATGAATCAGCTGATCCAAAACTTCCAACAACGCTTCTGTATCCAGATACGTATCCTTGGGGGTGCCCGTCATCGCAAAGTAGGTATTTATCACGCCGGCGGCACCAATCATATCCACCACCGGATAGTGCACCAGGGCCTCATCCAGCAGCGGCGCCATGGCATCGGTCAAATATGCCTGGATGCGCTGCTTCTCGTCTTCCGTGATGGGATCCCCTATCGGAAAGCGCTCGTATAGTGCCAGAATACCGACAGGAAAACTATCCAAAAAACGAACCCGGCCGCCGGCATACAAGACAAACTCCGTACTCCCTCCGCCAATATCCATCACCAAATAATCGCCCCGGGGAAAAATCCGCCGCACCGCCTCGAAGATGTACTCTGCTTCCTGCTGCCCCGAGATGATTTCTATGGTAATCCCCGTCTGTTGCTTTACTTCCTCAATAAACGCTCCGGCATTGGACGCCTGCCGGAACATCTCCGTCCCGATGGCCCGGCACCGCACCGGCTCATACTGATCCAACGCCTTTTTGAACTTTTTCAGCGTTTCCAGGGCTCGATGCCGGGCCTCATCGGAGATACGTGATACCGCCTCCCGCCCCAAACCGACGAAAACCCGCTCCCGATACACCTCGCGAAAGCCGTTCAAGACGGGATGCACAATCAAAAGATGGAATGTATTGGATCCCAAATCAATTACGGCAAAGTTCGTTTCCATCGGCTGCTGAGACCGGAGTCATTTATTGATGCGATGAAGCAATTGGTTCAGACTTTCTTTCACGCGCTCCAGCGACTCAATCGTCTTTTCCACATTGATCCGGAAATCTTTGTTGGTGGCAAGCTCTTTTTTGGCGCCGGCCACGGTAAAGCCCTTTTCCTTGATGAGGTGATGGACGATGCGCAGCTCGCGAATGGTCTGCTCCGTAAACTTGCGCTCGCCGCGGTTGTTGCGATGCGGGCGGATGAAGTCAAACTCATTCTCCCAGTAGCGGATGACCGACTTGGAGACATTGAGCATGGTAGCCACTTCGCCAATGGTGTAATAAAGCTTACCTTTGGGTTTCATAGTCAGTTGTTTAGTTCAGCAAAGTTAATGTAATTCGCCTAATTTGCAACCGCTCTCAGATGCCGACTCGCACATCATGACATATCTCCATAGACACGGTACCGGCATCAAACTATACGACCGGCTGCCAAGCCACACGCGCATCGTCGTCTGCATTCCCGTGCTGGACGAACCGGAGTTGCCGCGTACACTTCAATCTCTCGAGCAAGCTCAGCGCCAAGCTCACGTGGGCGTTGAGGTTTTGGTTCTGTTCAATTACTCCGAGTCGGCCCCGCCCAAGCTCAAAGCCCGACAGCAATCCCATTTTAAGGAGATAGTTTGCACCGCGGAGCGGTGGCGCGGTGACGGCTTTGGGGTACAGTTTGCACTTCGCGAGTTGCCGGCCCGGCAGGCGGGCGTCGGTCTGGCGCGGAAGCTGTTGATGGACGAAGCCTATCGCTTGCTGATGCTTGCCGGCAATACCGATACCATCATCGCCACCACCGATGCGGATACCGTGGTGGCTCCGAATTATTTTACCGCCTTGACACATTACTTCCGCACACGCAAAAAGACAGAGGCCGCCTCTATCTACTTCGAGCATATTCTCCCGCCCGAAGGACCGGAGCGAGAGGCCATTGTGGCCTATGAGTTGCATCTCCGCTACTTCATACAGGCCCAAAGAGATGCGGGATCACCGACTGCCTATCACACCATCGGCTCCGCCATGGCGGTGCGTCCCGAAGCGTATGCCCGCGAAGGCGGCATGAACCGCCGCCAGGCGGGCGAGGACTTCTACTTCTTACAAAAATTTGCGCGCAAGCGGACGTTGGGCGAACTGAACACCACGGCGGTATTCCCATCGGGGCGGCGGTCGGACCGGGTACCCTTCGGCACGGGCAAAGCGGTCGCCGGATATCTGGACGGCGACCGCAGCTTCCATACTTATCATCCGGCCATCTTTGCGGATCTCAAACCACTCTTCCAGAAGATACGCGAAGGGTATCGCGCCGAAGATGCGGACGGACTCCGCATCTTCGGCGCCTCATTGCCAGCGGCCGTGCGGGACTTCCTGTCACGACAAAAGTTTGAGGACCGTATCCGTGAAATCCGGCAGCACACGGCCAGTGCAGCAGCATTTGAAAAGCGCTTCTTCCGCTGGTTTGACGGATTTATGACCATGAAGTACACCCATTTCGCCCGCGACCGGTACTACGGGACAATGCCCGTCGTCGAAGCAGCTCAGGCCATCGCCCGGCAGCACGGCTATACGGGCGCGCCAGCCACCGGGACGTTATTACATTTTTTCCGGCACCTGCAGCGGCAAAGCCGGTATCCTGCAAGGTCCGGCGCGCGCTCCTGACGCTACACATTGGCCGCCCCGAAGGGGCGGCACATCCAAAAACAAAAAAATAGTTAGCTTTGGCCCAAAAGTCGAGCATGATAAAGATGTTTCATTCGCTATGGGCCTACGTGGTATTGGCGGCGCTGCTTATCTCGCTGATCAATGCCATCAGGGGCCGTTCACAAGGCCGCGCCTTCGGTGCCGGAAACCGCAATCTCGCATTGCTGCCGCTGGTAGCCGCCCACATCCAGTTGTTATTGGGGCTGGGTGTTTATTTCATCTCCACGGGCTACCACGCGCTCAAAGCCGAAGGTATGTCGCACGTAATGGCACACGCCAACTTGCGCGATCAAGTGGTAGAGCATCCGCTGACGATGGTGATTGCTATCGTGCTGATCACCATCGGCTACAGCCGCCAAAAGCGCCGGGCGGACGCATCGGAGCGCTTTAAGACCATCGCGGTATTCTATGGCTTGGCCCTGTTGTTGATTTTGATCAAAATCCCGTGGGCAGCGTGGATGGACTAGATCATTCCGCGTGGAGTGCTCTTTGATACGCATCCAGGTAGTAGCGGACCAGCTGATCCCAGCCAAAGGCTTCTGAGACATTTTCGGCGCGGTTGCGCAGGTCAATGCGCTCTCGGCGGTCCAGCTGGACAAAATCAAAGAAGACATTGGCCAACGCCTCTGCCGCCTCGTCAAAGCGGCGGTGCTTGCGGGACAGGACAGTGATGCCGTTTTCGCCCGTGTCCTTGATGTGGCGTTTGGCAAAATCCCCAAAACCGGACAAGTCGCTCGTAATGGCGGGAATGCCATTGGCCAGACACTCGGCGGGCGTATATCCCCACGGCTCGTAATAACTGGGAAACACACCGAGATGGCATCCCCGCACAAATTGCTGATAATCCATCTTGAGCAAGGGGCTGGTGGAATCCACAAAATCGGGGTGATAGACGATTTTGACCTTATCCTCCGGTTTGTTGTACAGTTCCAGGCGCCGGATGGCCTTTAATATTTCATCGTTGACGTCGTCTTTGAGATTGTGGGTGACGACGATGGGCCACTGGTCGCTGTGCCAGCGCTGTATGGTCTTGCGGAGCCGGAAGCGCAAGCTCTCCGGCACAAACTGCATCAAATCCGGCATACTCCGCCCGTCACTTTTGGCCGCTTCGTAAAACAGTTTGTCTCCTATCTCCTTTTTGATCGCCTCGGTCGTCTGCTTGATCTCGTCCATATAAAAGCGCGATTGGAGGACGGTCGGGTTGATCGAATAGAAGGGCCGGCGGGTGATGAAAAACATCACCACGGTCTTGTCTATGCCCGCCTGTTGCATCTTTTTATTGAGGCGGTACAGAGCTTCCATCGTCAAATCATAGCCTTTATTGACAAACTCATACCGTCCGGCCGAAAAGAAATATAGGGTGCGCTCCAGGTCAAAGGTGTAGTTGTGGAAGAAATGGCCCATGACGAATTCCTGGATTTTCTTTTTGTACTCCAGGTGGAGGTTCTGAAATTCGTGCAGCGCCAGATACTTGCGGATATTCAGGCCGTTGGGCAGGATCATATCAGACGGCCGCCCCAGCAAATACTTGCATTCCCGGTCTGTCAGGCGGCTGACCGTGGACATCACATCCGCTTGTCGGGCGGCCAGCCGTTCGATCGTGACTTGGGGCAAAATTCCAAAACGCCTCGCCTCTGTATCCCATTGGTAATCCGGCAGACGGTTATAGAACTCCGGGTCATTCATGGCCAGATAGCGCCCGAGCATGGTGGCATGCGTCGTAAAAACCACCCGCGCCCGGGATTTCTTTTGCTTTATCGCCGGTATGGCCGAGGCGGCCATCCACTCATGAAAATGCGCGATCAGCGGCGTATCCTTCAGCTCCGGTTGCTTTTCGAGATAACGCAGATATTGGTAGTTCAGGTAGCCGAAAGCCAGCACCTGCTCCACCAGAAAGTCCCGGCCGGCAGGAATGCCGTACCGTTTATCCCATTCTTTTTTGATGCGATCCAGCTTGGGATAAATCTGCGCCAACGGAAGCAAAACCACCAGGGGGCGCCCTTCGATGAGCCAATGACCGTAGTGCACCTTATAGCCGGCCTTGCGCATGGCCTTGACAGCGCGGCCCCACGGTGTATGGAGCCGGGGGGCCGGCTCAAAGGCCACCGGCGGTTTGTCACCGAGCATCGGGCCGGTGAGACAGTATTTCTCGCCAAACTTGGCGGTGATATACGGCGCTTTGGTGCTGATGACCGTGTAGATACCGCCAATGCGCTGGCACACTTCCCAGGCGGACTCTAGCAGATACGGTTCATAGAGGGTAGCCATGTGGTGAGGTTTGGGGAGGTAACCCATTCGGGAGAGCCGATGGACCGGGACCGCCGGATCCATTCGCGAAACAGAAGTACCGGATAACTAAACAGTTACCAAAAGTTACAGTACCAGACAGCCACCGGCATCCACCGATTGTGGGTTCGTTTAGTTCGCTCCTAAAACACATTAGGACAAAACCAAATATCAAGCCAAAGTACAAAATTCCACCCACCGGGAGAAATTTTTTGCGCCGGATGGAGCGAAGCTTTGCTAAGCAGACCCAACAATGGCTCACTAGAAAAATGCAATTAAGCGGAGCAGAGCGAATTTTTTTGCTTAGCCGTTAGGTTTTAATTGAAGAATCGAAGAATCGAAGAATCGAAGAACTGGCAAGAAAGGGTTCAATGAACATTCAACTCCTTCGGAGTTGTGGGCCTTCTTTTTTCGGGGCCGGCGGCTGCGCCGCCGGCAATAAACATTTGACCCCTTCGGGGTCATTTCCAGCTATTCTTATTTATCCCCTTCGGGGATAGGGGCGCTATGCAAACGAATGCCCATTTCCAAAGCCTTTGCGAAATGCTATTTGGCGGCGTAACCGTTTAGGTACCCGCTGTTTTGCGCTAAAAACAGGAGTACCTAAACAGTTACAATTCAACAATTGAACAACAGGGACAAACAAAGCCATTAGCCGTTGACGTTTGGCCGGTGCGCGCTAGTCAGCAGGCCGGCCCGCCGGGCGCGCTGTACTTCGCGATAGAAATTGAGATACGGGACGGGGAGTTGGTCGCGCGCTACCGTTGCGCGTTGTCCGGGCGCATCATCAGAAATAAGCACCATCGTCCGGCGGAATATGGCAAGTGCACGCCTTTCTGCGGTAGCGGCATACCAAACCAAGCCGATGAGCAACAGCACGGAAGCCGCCATCCCGGCCCGGAGCCACCAGCGATGGTGTACCCTTTTGACGGACCCGTCGAGCTCTCTCTCCAATTTCTTCCAGGCCTGGTCGGACGGCTGTATTTCTATTCGCCGGGCCTTGTGGCGTATTTTATCAAACGAGGTCATGATTTCAAGTGCGTTTAGTGTGTGTCGTAATTTGTAAGGATGGCTTTGAGCTTTTGTTTCGCCAAAATGAGCTGGGATTTGGAGGTATTGATGCTGATGCCGAGCAAATCAGCAATCTCGCGGTGTTTGTAGCCTTCAATGACGTACAGGTTAAAGACCAGGCGGTAACCCACGGGTAGCTGGTCCAGTACCGCTATCAAATCCCGGTGATACAATTCGTTCAATACAGACCAGCCGGAATCAGGTTGCCGGGGGGATAGTTCCTCCGTATGCAGGCCCTTTCGCTTGCGCAGGTGCATCAGCGCCTCATTGACAGTAATACGCCGCACCCATCCTTCAAAACTGCCATTGCCGTCAAAAGTTTCGAGCTTGGTCAGTACCTTGTACATGGCGCGGATCATCACGTCCTCAGCTTCGGCCGGATCCTTGACATAGCGGCGACTCACTCCCAACATTTTGGGGGCATAGCGGTCGAACAGCTTCTTTTGGGCTGTGCGGTCACCGGACAAGCAATCGGCGATCAGCCGGTTTTCCTCCATTCCCGTTTGGTTTGTGAAGCCATTAGGCATATAATCCACCACAAGTGGTAATCCAATAAATTGATGCCACAAAACGGCGATTTGGTGCGTAATAGCTACTTTTGGGCGAAGATACAAAACGAGCAGTACCGCGGCAAAACTGTGGCCTGCATCTGACATGATCAAAAGCCAAGCAGATTGAGCGTGCGCAAAAGTGCTTTTCTTCGGAACTTGCGAAATTGGGAATACTGGCCGGTATCGGCCTTTTATGTCCCGCTGCTGCCGCTGTATGCCTGGTTGAGCATCCGGGCAGGCCATCCCTTCTTTTATGTGGCCGCCAACCCAGGGATCCCGTCCGGTGGCAGCGGCTTTGAATCCAAATATGACATCATCCGGCAAATACCGGCCAAATGGCGGCCGCGGTCTATTCTCGTCCGCGCCGGCAGCCAGGCCAACGAGATCCTCCGGCAATTGCAAAATGCCGGGATTGTCTTCCCGGTAATCGCCAAACCGGACATCGGCTTCCGCGGTTTACTGGTGGAAAAAATAGCCCGACCGGATGCACTACTGAAGCATCTCGGCAGGCACCATATTGACTTCATCGTGCAAGAATTTATTGACCTGCCCCGCGAATTCAGCATCTTTTACTACAAAATGGAGGGGGAAGCTACCGGCCATATCACATCACTGACCTCAAAAGAATGGCTCACAATTCGTGGTGACGGAAAGCACCGTCTCAGCGAACTCATCGCCCGCCATGACCGCGCAAGACGCCAAACCAAACAACTGAAACGCTACTGGGCAGACCGGTGGGACACCGTCCTACCCGATGGGGAGCA